>MTNL01000159.1 GCA_002010365.1 Candidatus Acetothermia bacterium JdFR-50
TCCGCCATCCGTCGGGCCCAAAAGCGCGTAGAAGAGCGGAACTTCGAGATAAGGAAGAGGCTCCTTGAGTACGACGAGATCATGGCCAAGCAGAGGGAGGCCATCTACGCTATCCGGGAGCGATTCCTGCTTCCCGCACCCGGCGAGGAACCCGACAACACCGAGCTCTTTAAGTACCTGGAGGAGATCGTCGCCGAGTACGCGGAGATTGTCTGCTCCCGCCACGCTCAGAAGAACGCCGACCCCAGCGAGTGGGATCTATCCGGGCTTTCCCGGGAGCTCGCCCAGGTCCTGGCGGCCCCGCCTACTAAAGGTGACCTCGGCAAGGTCGGGGATTACGAGGAGCTGGTCGAGACGGTGCGGGAGCTCCTCTTGTCCCAGCTCGGGGCCCAGCGGGAGCGGCTCGCGCCCCACTTCCCCACCCTGGCGCGGCTGGTGATCCTGCGCACGGTGGATGAGAACTGGCGCCAGCACCTCTTGGAACTGGACGACCTGCGGGAGGGGATCCACCTGCGGGCGTATGGGGGAAGGGACCCCTTGATCGAGTTCAAGCGGGAGGCCCACCGGCTCTTCCAGGAAATGATCCTGCGGGCGGAGGAGCAGGTGGTGAGGTTCTTGCTTTCCCCCAAGCTGGTGGTGCGGGAGGCTCCCCCGGTACCGGGGAAGCGGGTGCAGGGGCGGGCGGCCCGGCCGCCGGTACCGCGCCCGGTGGTCACCACGGCGGCCCCCGAGACGGGTTCGGGTGGGGCCGCCGCGGCGATCGCCACCCAGGCCCAAAAGGTTCAGAAAAAGGTGGGGAGGAACGATCCCTGTCCCTGTGGCTCGGGGAAGAAGTACAAGCACTGCTGCGGCCGCAACACCTGACCCCGATGTTGCTTGGGTGTCATCTTTCCATCGGAAAAGGGTTCGTCGCGGTTATAGATGAGGCTGAAAGGTTAGGGATAAACGCGGTGCAGATTTTTTCTCACTCCGCCCGCTCGTGGAAGATGAAACCTCTCTCCCCAACGGAGGCTGAGGCCTTCCGTCGGCGCTGGGAAGATTCGAACGTCGAGTACTTTGTGGTCCACACTTCTTACCTCCTGAACCTGGCGAGTCCCAACCAGGCCCTGTGGGAGAGGGCGCTGGCTTCGCTACGGGAGGAGGTGAAGCGGGCCGGGGAGCTGGGGATCCCGGATGTGGTGACGCACCTCGGCTCCCACAAGGGAGCGGGGCTGGAGGCGGGGATCGCCCGAGTGGCCGAAGCGCTCCTTTTCCTCCAGGACTCCCCCGAGTGGCATCGCTTCGAGGTGCGGCTGATGCTCGAGCTCACCGCCGGGGCTGGGGATACGGTGGGGAAGCGATTCGAGGAGCTGGCGGATGTCATCGAACGTGCAGGGGGAGATGAGCGTTTGGGGGTTTGTTTCGACACTTGCCACGCCTTCGCTTCGGGCTACGAGCTACGTACTCCCGAAGGGTTGGAGGAGACGCTGCGAAAGCTCGATTCCACCGTGGGACTCGATCGCCTCTGGCTCGTACACTTGAACGATTCTGCCCATTCCTTCGACTCCCATAAGGACCGTCACGCCCACATCGGCCGGGGAGAGATCGGGCTCGAGGGGTTTAGGCTAGTGGTGAGCCATCCCCGCCTGCGGGAACTCCCCTTCATCCTCGAAACCCCTAAAGGTGAACTCGACGGCGAAGACGCCGACGTAGTGAACCTCCGTGTAGTGCAGGGCCTAAAGGAGGTTTAAAAAGCGGCAGGCACATCGGCCCGCCGCCTGTTTCACCCCATCATTTCCGGAACCTCAGAACTCGATCTTCCAACCGATATCGAACCACTCCAGGGTGTCGGAAAAATCCCATTGCCCCTTGACGATCACGGTGAAGCCCTGGTATAGAGGAAACTCGAGGTCGAACCGTGCACGTTGGAGATCGAAGAGGACGCCCTCGCTTCCGAACCAGAACTGGCTGGTGAAGGTGAGATTCCCGCTGCAGCAACCGCTCCCGGCGTACTCCAGCCTCAGGTATTCGAACTCCCCGGAGCGGAAGCTGACCTCGGTCATGGCCTCCACCTGGTCTGGATCGAAGGCGGTGACGCTGCGGATGCTCACGGAGTCAAAATAGCACTCTATGGAAAAGCCATAGAGGGCAAAACCACCCAGAACGCCTTTCGACCGCTGCACGTCGCCGTAAACCTCGAGACACGCGGCCACCAACCCCTCCCATACGGGCTTGATGGAGACCGACTTCCCGTCCGGAGCGAACGCCACCTCGGCCTCGAAGGAGATGTCGCAGCAGGGGAAGCGGACGTCATCAAGGTTGAAGGTCAATTTTTCAAAACCATGGCATTTGGAGAAAACAAGGCTGGTGTTGTACATCAAACCGCAGCAGAGGGAGAGGTCACTGAGGGTGAGTTCGGCGCGGCGGAAGCTGAACCCGGTGCAACAATCGCCGATGTCGAGCGTCAGCGTAAGCGGATCCCAGGCCAGCTTGATCCTCAGATTGGTGAGCGGACCGGAGACCAAGGGAGCTCCACAACAGGGTCCCTCCCGGGCGTCGATCAGATCCGGCGGCTCGATCACCGCGATGTCGCCGTGCATGGTGATCCTCCCATATACGCACACCACGGTGTCAAAGGAGACGCCCTCAGTGGGCCAGCCGGGATGGTCCGTCATGATGACCTCGACCCGGTTGTCGACACTGCCCCCGCCCCCGATGCGCACCCGATAGGCGTTGGCATAGCCGTAATAGGTGCCGGGGCCGGTGACGCTAGCCACGGGACCCTGGATCCAGATGCTTTCTCCTCCGTGCATGTGGACTTCGAACCAACGGATGATGTCGGAGCCGCAGGTCATCGCTATCCCGGATACACAACGACCGGCGGGTTCCGGGTCGATGGACGTGGGCGACGTTACCTTGATCTGGGCCACGGAATAACCACCGTCCCGGGGGCCTCCGTAAGTCCGTCGGTACCCGCGGACCAAGCCGCTCACCCGAATGATAAGCCGGGAATCCGCCCAGGCGGTCCAGAATTCGGGGCCGAAGGCCGCTTCCAGGTCGTCTAAGTAAGTGGAGGGAACATAGATCTCGAAGCGGTAGGGGTTGGGATAGTCGTGGCCCAAGTACAGCTTCAGGTAACCGGAGTGGGAAAACCCTACCACCGGTCCCTCTACCCACACCTCCTGGCCGATGTGAAGCCAGGCCTTGTCCCAGGAAACCGCGTATTTGCACGGCCAGGGTCCGAATCTATTCTCATCGCTATCCGAATATTCGTCTTTACTGCTCCAATGGCGAAGTTCGAGATCCAGAGTTCTTTCTGCAAAGGGGATCTCCAGGTCGAAGACGGCTTTGCGGTACCGAGCTTCCTGGACGTGGAAGTAGAACCTCCCCCCCAGGTCCATCGTGGCGAGATCCGCGGAAAAGGAAAAGGTTTGGTACCGTAGTCCGCTGGCGTAGAACCGCGATTCCGTGGTAAGGGTCCATCCGGCGAAGGTGACGGAGAGTTCCACTTCTCCTCGGTAGAGCTTTGGCGTCGGGAGGAGTTGGACGGTGGACACGATGTGTCCGGTGAGATACGCATGGGCAACCCCGCCTGAGCAAATGAGGAAGAGTAAGTACAAGGCAGCCAGAAGTCCCCAGCCACACATAAGACCTCCGCATCCAATTTTAAGCTTGGGCCAGAATAGTGTTCAAATTTGCTAAGACCTTCTGCCGAGGTTTTTAGAATTCCACTTCCCAACGGATGTTTAAGAGATCGAAGGGGTCTCCTCCCGAGAACTCCCATTCCCCTTCCACGATGACCTGGAACCCCTCGTAGATGGGGAAAACCACGGAAAGCCTTGTCCGGCGCAGGTTGAAAGGGGTATTGCCTTCCCCCCACCAGAACTCGCTTGTGAGGGTCAACGGGCTGATAATGTACCGCACACCCCAATACTCCCGCTCTCCGGGGTAGAATGGCACAGGGGAGATTCTCCACATCCTATCCGGGTCGAGGACGAAGAGCTCGCGGATATGAATGAAGCCGATGTCGTATTGGAGGCCCCAACCGTAGATCTCGAATTTAAGGAGGTCTCCATATATCTCGAGGCTCGGTCCATGTCCGCCTTCCCATTTTGGACTTATGGTGATCGTCTTTCCGGGAGTGGTGAGGGAAATGGCAGCATCGAAACTCATACCGCAACACAAAAACGGAATCTCACGGAAAGTCAGGTTTATGTCGAGTTCCCGATCCCTCGTGGTGAAGCTGATCCCGGCGCGCCAGAGGAAACCACAGCATTCGCCGCTAATGGGGGAATCGAACCGCAGCGGTAACGCAAAGGGCATCGGATATGCCATTTGGGGGGAAAGATATGGGGGAGGGGGGGATATTTCCCAGACGTTTTGGAGGGGTATCGTGGTAAAGGAAATTGAAAGTAGCTCCATCCCCAGGCCGGCGAAGGGACAAAACGTGAGGAGAAGCAAAAAACCTTTCCCAAAATTCATCGTGGACAATTATAGCCCAGGAGAAAGGGGAGAAAGGTGTGAAATTCCCGTGCCCTGCTGAGGGGGCCGGGGGCCCCCTGGGGAGCCCCCGGCTACGCTCGTTCCTAATCGCATAGATCCTTTATGTTCCAGGTCGCCCAGCGGCATCGGGGGAAGGTGCCGTCCACGCAGTATCCCACCCGGAAGTTGTCGCTGGGCGAGAGGGTTAATTTCCCGAACGCGGGGATTATCACGAAGGGGTTCTTCGGGGGGTTGACCTTGCATTGCGTGAGATAGACCATCTTTTTGGCCTTCGTGGGCGTGGTTTTGAGTTTCCCATCCCCATCCACATCCAAGAGCAGTTCCAGCTGCATCGCGGTGGGTCCGGGGGTGTCAAAGGCAAGGTCCAACCACTTGCCCGGCGCTATGTTCCCTTTCCATTCCAGCGTGCCGTTTCGGAGGCGGGGGGTCGGAGCGTTTTGCGAGACCGAGACCAGCTTGAGGGCAGACGTGGCCATGACTCTGACCTCGAACTTGCGGGATCCCGACCACTGGGGGGACGCGTATACCGTTATATGCCAGTGGTTTTGAGCATCTCCCCATACGTAGATTCCGGGAGCATCCAGCTCCGGCATATCGGGCAGTGGACTCGGGCCCGGCCCGGGGCTGGGTAGGACCGTGAGCGGGGCCGTTGCCGAGGCCGCGGCCCCGTCGTCGTCCCGGACCGTGAGCCGGATGGTGTAGGTTCCGGTGCGAGAATAGGTGTGGGTCACGACCTTACCGGTGCCGCTCGCGCCGTCACCGAAGTCCCAAATGTATTTCACGATGGTGCCGTCGGGATCATGGCTGGCGGAGGCATCGAAGCGCACGGTATCTCCAACGGTGGGAGCGGTGGGTGAATAGGAGAACTTTGCCACCGGAGGCCGATTGGTGGGCGCCGGCTCCACCTGGAAGTCAACCCGCTCCTCGTCCCAAGCGGTATCGGGTAGGTTGGTCCGGAGCCAGCTTCGTATCTGGTTCAGGAACTGCGTTCCCTCGGTGCTCAGCACGGGGAAGTTCGGGCCGAATGTAGTGGGAAAGAGGGGAATTGGGGCATCGGTCGCGAATCCGTAAAGGGATTCAGCCCCCGTGGGCTCCGTGGCCACCGCCCGCACCGCGCTTCTCCCGGCAGGGAGGTCCGAGGTCGGATGGGAGGCGTTGGGGAAGATCAACACCGCCCGGCCCCAGGGATCGAGCTCCACCAGATACACCTTGGCGGCCCGATTGAGTTCCACCGTGACGGTCACCGTTTCCCCCACAGAATAAGCGGTCCTGTCAAGGGAGATTCGTAGGTCCAGGGGCGTCACGGCCGCGGAGACGGTCACCGTGCGGGTGTTGTTGCCCTCGTCGAGTTCATCCACACGACCGTAGTAATCCACGATCGCGGTGAAGGTTTCGGGGCTGCGGGTGAGGGGCAACCGCAAAGTCACGGTGTGGGATTGCCCGGAGTTCAGCCCGGAAAGCGATCCCTGCTGGTAGCCGGCGCCGTCGTGGATCCGGACGTAGAACCGCCCTGCTTGAGCGCCGCCGATGTTCTTCACCTTCACGTAGAAGGTGATCGTGTCACCGATCCGGGGAGCAGGAGGTTCGTAGGAGATGGACTGGATAACTAGATCGGGTTTGGAGGGGAGGGAAACCGCGACGGTGGCGATATCCGAGTCGGTGCGGCCGTAGCGGTCGCGGACGGTGAGGCGGACGGTGTAGGTGCCGGGGGCGGAGTAGGCGTGCTGCACCACCGCGCCGGTCCCCGTGGTTCCGTCGCCGAAGTCCCAGCTGTAGAAGACGATATCGCCCACCGATCCCCGACCATCAAAGGTTATGGGCGTCCCAACCATGCCCGAATAGGGTCCACCGGCCTCGGCCCTCAAAGTGGGTTGGGGGGCGCTCACCGTGACCGAGCGGGAGTTGTTGGCCTCGTTTGCCTCATCCACCGCCCCGTCGGGATCCACCACCGCGATGAATGTCATGGAGGCAGCCGAAAGGACGGCGGTGAACTGGAGGGAGTAGGTGTTCCCCGCGGCCAGGCCGGGCACGTTCTTGCGCCTTGTTCCCCCGTCGCGGAACTCCACCGCAAAGCTTCCCGCGTCCCCGGAACCCACATTCCGCACCACCACGGTGAAGGTCAGGGTATCCCCCACCCCGGGGGAACTCGGGGTGTAGGTGATGGAATCAATGACGAGATCCGATTTGGGGAGGCTGGGAAGGGAAAGCTCCAATCTTCCCGCACCGTAAACGTTGGGGGCGCCCATGTAGACACAATGGGAAAGAAGCTCGCTCCGCAGCCCGCTGAGGTCGAGGCCTGGATTCCGGGACAAAATCAGCGCAGCCGCACCGGCCAGGTGGGGCGCGGCGGCCGAGGTCCCTTGGAAGGTGGAGTAATGGGG
>MTNL01000025.1 GCA_002010365.1 Candidatus Acetothermia bacterium JdFR-50
TTCTCGGTCCCGGGCTCGTCTATTACCCCCACTACCTCCACCTCGAACCGGGATATTTCGTCCCCCGATACCACCGTGAGGCCGTAGCCCCGCATCCCCACCTCGACTTCGGAGAAGGGGAGGATCTTCTCGGCCCCCACTCCCGCCACCATCGCCAACATCACTCCCGCCAAAAGCGCAAAAACTCGCATCATTCCTCCTTCACCAGCGAAACGACCATCTGGGCCCCCTCTTCCATGGTCTCCACCGGCCGCACCCCTGCTTCTGTGAGGATCCGGCGGCCGTCTTCCTCATTAGTGCCGGTCAGACGGACGACGATGGGAAGCCGTGTTCCACGGCTCCCTTGGACAAGGCCCCGGGCTACCTCGTCGCAGCGGGTGATCCCGCCGAACACGTTCACAAACACCGCCCGCACCCTCTCATCGCCCAAGACCAGCTCCACTGCCTTTCTCACCCGTTCTGCCCGGGCACCGCCCCCGATGTCCAGGAAGCAGGCGGGCTTCCCCCCGGCTTGGGAGACGAGGTCCAGAGTGGCCATCACCAGCCCAGCCCCATTTCCGATGACGCCGATATCGCCTTCCAGACGTACGTATGAGAACCCCGCCTCCCGGGCAGCCATCTCGGTGGAGTCGCGAATTATCTCCTCGAATTCTTCAAACTTCAGGTCCGTGGTGTGATCGTCATCGATGATCACCTTGGCGTCCAGGGCCATGAGACCGTTCGAGGCCTGGGCCAGGGGATTTATTTCCACCAACGTGGCCTCGTAATCCGAAAAGAGGCGATAAAGCTGTAGGGCAATGTGGGAAAGGCCCCTGCGGAGTTCGGGAGGGGCGATGCGGAAGAGGCGCCGCAGCCGGAACCCCGAGGGCCCTTCCAGCGGAGGGATGCGTTCCCTTGACACGGCCTCGGGCCTCATGCGGGCTACCTCCTCGATCTCTATCCCCCCCTCCGGGGAGTAGATCATCACCGGGACGCGTTGGGAACGGTCGATGGTGATCCCCAGGTAATGCTCCCCCCGTACCTCCACGGCCTGGGCCACCAAGAGCTTTTCCACCCGGAAGCCCTTGATTTCGCTCCCCAAGAGCTCGGAGGCCAGGTGTTCCGCTTCATCCGGGGTCGAGGCGAGCTTTATTCCACCCGCTTTTCCCCGGCCCCCTACGGGGATTTGAGCCTTCAACACCACCGCTCCTCCGATCCCTTCGGCCACCCGGCGGGCATGGGCAGCGTCTTCCACCACTTCTCCGTTGGGAACCGGAATATCATAACGCCTGAAAAGTTCTCGGCCTTGCCACTCGAGAAGCTTCATTTTTCTCCTCCCTTTGCCGAAAGGATATCCGGTTGTAACTTCCCCCACCAACGGACAAACGGCCGCTTGAATGCGGCCAGATGCCGTTCGTTTGTGGATTTTCGCGATTTTTGATATACTAAGTTGAGGTGGCTCCGAAATGACCGCACACGAGTATGACGTCCATTCAATTAAGGTCCTGGAAGATATGGAGGCAGTGCGCCGTCGGCCGGGGATGTACATCGGCTCCACCGGCCCCGATGGCCTCCTCCACCTCATCTACGAAGTGGTGGACAATGCGGTGGACGAACACCTGGCCGGCCACTGCGACGAAATCTGGGTAATCGTCAACGAGGACAAATCCATCGCCGTCCGCGACAACGGCCGCGGGATCCCCGTGGGCATCCACCCCGAAGCCGGCATCAACACCGTGGAGCTCGTCATGACCACCCTGCACGCCGGGGGCAAGTTCGAGCGTGGGGGCTACAAGGTCTCCGGAGGGCTCCACGGGGTGGGCGTTTCAGTGGTGAACGCCCTCTCGGAGTGGCTGGAAGTGGAGGTCCGCTGGAAGGATGGGAAAGTGTACCGCCAGCGGTTCTCCCGGGGTTATAAGGTGACGGAACTTGAGGTGGTGGGGGAGACCACCGAAACCGGGACCACAGTGAGCTTCCTGCCCGACCGGGAGATCTTCGGCGAGATCCGCTACAACTTCACCAAGTTGGCCCAGAGGCTCCGGGAGCTGGCGTACCTCAACCCCGGGCTCACCATCCACCTGGACAACCGTATCACCGGGCTCAAGCGCACCTTCCACTACAAGGGGGGGATCGTCTCCTTCGTGAAAGAGCTCGCCACCGGCAAGGAACTCCTCCACAAAGACCCTATCTACCTCTCCGACTCACGGCCCGACCGTGCGGTGGAGATCGCCATGCTCTTCACCAACGCCATCGACGAGGAGGTTTTCACCTTCGCCAACTGCATCAATACCCGCGAGGGCGGCTCTCACCTAACCGGTTTCAGATCCGCCTTGACCCGGGTGATCAACGACTATGCCCGGGAAAAGCGGATGTTGGGAAAAAACGACGAGAACCTCCCCGGGGAGGCGATCCGCGAGGGGCTCGTGGCCATCATATCCGTGAAGCTCCCCTCCCCGGAGTTCGAAGGACAGACCAAGATGAAGCTCGGGAACCCCTGGGTACGGACCTATGTAGAGGAAGTGGTCCGGGAGCAGCTGTACCAATTCCTGGCCAAGAACCCCGGGGTGGCCCGGGCCATCATCGAGAAGTCCATCGCTGCTCACAAGGCCCGCCAGGCGGCAGCGAAGGCACGACAACTGGTGCGGCGCAAGGGGGTTTTGGTATCCCTTTCCCTTCCGGGGAAGCTCGCCGACTGCACCAGTGAAGATCCCACTAAAGCGGAACTGTTCATCGTGGAAGGGGATTCCGCCGGGGGCTCGGCCAAACAGGCCCGGGACCGCACTTTCCAAGCCATCCTTCCCCTGCGGGGGAAGGTCTTGAACGTGGAGAAGGCCGGCTTGTCGAAACTTTTGGACAACCAGGAGCTAAGAGCCATTATCACCGCTTTGGGAACGGGGATCCGGGAGGAGTTCGACATCACCAAGCTCCGCTACCACAAGATCATCCTCCTTACCGACGCCGACATCGACGGAGCCCATATCCGAACGCTTCTTTTAACCTTCTTCTTCCGCAACCTCCGTCCCCTCATCGAATACGGTCACGTCTACATCGCCCAACCGCCCCTCTACAGCGTACAGATGGGAAAGGATCGTTTCTACCTTTACTCGGACGAGGAGCTTGAGCGTTTTCGCCGGGGGGCGAACGGCAAATACACGGTGCGGCGGTTCAAGGGGCTGGGAGAGATGAACCCTCGGGAGCTGTGGGAGACCACCATGAACCCCGAGACCCGGGTGCTGAAGAAGGTGACGGTCCGGGACGCCCTAGAAGCCGATGAGATCTTCTCCACTCTGATGGGCCCCGATGTGTCCCTGCGGCGGGCCTTCATCCAGGAGAACGCCCACCGGGTGACGGTACTGGACATTTGAAGAAACTTCCATTTGGGAGGATGTTGGGATGCGCCGGGGGTTAGGAGTCGCGGCGTTGTGGGTGGTAATCGCATTCATTGGGGCGGTTGGGGAGGGTTTCCCGCTCACCCTGGGAGCGGAGACGGCTTACACCCTGTCCCAAGGCCAATGGTTAATCGGAGCGCTGAGGCTTCCCGGGGAACCCGTGAGCCTCCTTCAGCTAGAAGCCAGCTTCGGGCTCACCGATTCTTTACAGATAGAGACAAAACCCCTTGCCCTGTTTTTGGGGTTCCTCAACGGGGAAATCAAATACGAACTCGCTCGTATAAAGGGGGCTGTATTGTCCATCGGGGCCTCGGTGACCGTCCCGTTCGAGCTGCAGTATGTGGGGCTGGGGGTTAAGGGGTATCTGAGCTTTCCAGGTCGTTTGGCCTGGCATGTCGATCTCGCGCTCCCGCTTCTTCCAGCCATAGGAATCTCCGTCAGCTTGGCCGCCGACTTCTCCCTCTTTCCGTGGTTACACATCCTCGGGGAGATAGGCTTCCCGCCGCCTAAGGTCCTCGGCGGAGCATTGATGAGGCTTTGGGAATTCGGGCTTCTGCGAGCAGTGGTGGGGGTGGAGATCAACGGGGCCGGGCCGGTTCCTTTTTCGTATGTCGAGTTTTTCGCCCTCTTCGGCGCTCCGTGATGTCCCGGAGGCTCGATGAGCTGTTCTCGCCCCTCGGCAAGGAAGCCCCACGGATAGAGATCCACGGGATCGCGTGGGATTCCCGACGCGTAAAGCCGGGTGATCTCTTCTTCGCCTTACCGGGAACGAAACACGACGGCCATGAATTCATCCCCCAGGCCGTAGAAAAAGGGGCAGCCGCGGTGGCGGGCGAGCGGCCCCTTCAGAGCCTCCGCGTGCCCTATATCCAGGTGGAGGACTCCCGAGAGGCTATGGCCAGGGTCGCCGCTGCCTTCTTCGGTTACCCGACGCGTAAACTCACCGCCATCGGGGTCACGGGAACTGACGGCAAAACCACCGTGGTCCATATCCTAGGCCAACTCCTCCCCGAATGCGAGATCCTGACCACCATCAGGGTGGAACGCGAGGGCCTCTCGTGCGTCACTACCCCCGAGGCCCCGGAGATCCAACGTCTGGCGGCGGAAGCGGTATCGCGGGGAAGACGTTTCTTCGTCTTGGAAGCCTCTTCCATTGGCTTAGCACAGAAGCGGCTTTTGGGCACGGAGTTTCGTTGTGCTATCTTCACCAACCTTTCCCGGGATCATCTGGACTTCCACAAAACCCTCGAGGCCTATCTCACCGCCAAACTCGCCCTCTTCGAGATGCTTCCCGAGGAAGGGATCGCGGTGGTGAACGCTGAAAGCCCGTATGCCGAAAGGATCCTCTCCCATACAGTTGCCCGATCCATCTCGTATGGGATCGCGACGGGCGATGTGAAGGCCGAAGCGATAGAGGAGCGCGCATGGAACCTTCGATTCGAATTGATAACGCCTGAGGGCCGGGCGAACGTGTCGTTGCCTTTCCCCGGCCTCTTTAACTTGGAAAATGCCCTGGCAGCGGCAGCCCAGGCATGGGCCCTGGGATTCCCTCTTCGGAGGATCGCGGAACGCCTGGCGGGCGCCTCTCTCCCGGCGGGGAGATTAGAGCGGCTGCGGTCACGCCGTGGGGCATGGGTGGTGGTGGATTACGCCCATACCCCTCGGGCCCTGGAGGCGGTTTTGCAACTACTTCGCCCGCGGGCACGAAGTTTGTTCGTGGTCTTTGGGGCCCCGGGGGAGTCGGACACAGGGAAACGGCCCCTTATGGGAAAAACAGTGGGCATCTATGCGGACCTCGCCATCGTTACCACCGATAATCCCAAAACGGAGGATCCCGCCGTCATTGCGGCCCAGATCGCCCGTGGCCTGGAGGAGGTCCGCGCCGCCTACGAGATCAAGCTGGAAAGGAAGGAAGCCATTCGGCGTGCTTTGGAGCTCGCGGGCCCAGGAGATATCGTCCTTGTGGCCGGCAAGGGACATGAAAGATACCAGCTGATCGGGACGCATAAATTCCCCCATTCCGATGTCGAGCAATTGCTTTTCCTGGGCTGCAGAGCCGAAAGCTGAAGCCCGCGGAACTTTCACCCCTCCTCCACCATCCTTCCATACCGCCTTGGGATAATGCCTCCCACATAACGCACGTGAGTGCTAAAGGAGGGATGATGATGCGAAAAAGAATTAGCGTGTATAGGTGGACCGTGGGGGTGTTGGCCCTGGCGGTCATCGCGGGCGGAGCGGTGGCCCTAGCCCACGGCTACGGCCGGGACGAGGGAAGCTACTACGGGCCGTTCATGGGACAGCTCCCATCGGAACTCGAGGAGGCAATCCTGAAGGCCCTGGACGCCGAGTACACCCTTTACGCCGCCTACGACGCCGTTCTCGCCCAGTACGGAGAACTGGAACCCTTTTTCACCCTGCGGAAAGTATCCGAACACAACATCGAAGCCCTGCGGGAGTTCCTGGAGCAGTATCAAGTGGACTACCTCACAACCAATCCCTATGCCGATACGGTCGAACTTCCCGGGACGCTTTCCGAGATAGCAGCGACTCTGGCCCGGCAGGTCACAGATAAAGCTCTGGTATACGAGGACATCCTCAAGACGACAAATTATCGCGGCATCTCCAGGCTCTTCGCGTACTTGGAGTGGACCTCTCTCAAGGTGGAACTTCCGACGCTGGAACTGGCGGCCAAAAGCGGTGGAGAACTTGATCCCGCGCAGGTGGCTCGATTGGGCCTCGGAAACGAGAGAGGCCGCTATGGGCCTTACGAGATGATGGAGGAAGAGGACGATCATTGCCCCATGTGGCACGGGATGTGGGGAGGCCATATGGGGATGCGCAGACATCCAGGGGACCGCGACTGCCACTGAGATCTGCGGAAACCTCAATCCGTCTAAAGGGGCACGTCCACGTGCCCCTTTTTTCTTAGGTCCGGCATATCCCGTGCCTTGGTAAAATAGTGAAAGCACATGGAAAGGGGGAAACCAGTGGAGAAGAGGACCGCGGTCGCCGAGGAAACACGGGTGGTGGGCCACGCTGTGCACCGGCTCGACGCTACGGCCAAAGTCAAAGGAGAGGCCCGTTACGCCGACGACTTCTCCTTCCCGGGGATGCTTTTCGGAAAAGCGATCCGGGCTACTATCCCCCACGGCAAGATAAGGCATCTCGATCTTTCCCGGGTAGCAACCCATCCGGGGGTGGTTTGTGTCGTTACCCCGGCGGAGATTCCCGGAGAGAACGTTGTCCCCGTGATCTACCGCGACATGCCCCTTCTGGCGGCGGAGGTGGTCCGCTACGTGGGAGAGCCCATCGCCCTCCTTGCGGCCGAGACCCAGGAGGCCGCCTACGAAGCGGCCGAGCTCGCC
>MTNL01000137.1 GCA_002010365.1 Candidatus Acetothermia bacterium JdFR-50
GGCCCGGGCCGCCAGCTCCAGCGCCCCCTCCGGGGTGACGGGGAGGTTCATCCGCTCCCCGGCGCGGCGGATGATCTCCGCCAGCTCCTCGGGGCTGTAATAATCCAAACGAAAGACCACCTCGAACCGATCCCGCAGCGGCGCGGTGATGAGCCCCTCCCGAGTGGTGGCCCCGATCAGGGTGAAAGGCGCAAGATCCAAACGGATGGAACGGGCGTGCGGACCTTCGCCCAACACGATATCCAGCTTCCATTCCTCCATGGCGGGGTAAAGGACCTCCTCCACCGGGCGGCGCAGGCGGTGGATCTCATCGATGAAAAACACGTCTCCCCGTTCGAGGTGCGTGAGGATGGCGGCCAGATCCCCCGGCCGCTCGATGGCGGGGCCCGAGGAGATCTGGATCCGCACCCCGAGCTCGTTGGCGATGATCTGGGCCAGGGTGGTCTTGCCGAGGCCGGGCGGGGAAAGCAGCAACACGTGATCCAGTGGTTCCCCCCGTTCCTTGGCGGCTTGGATGTAAATACGGAGCCTTTCCTTGATCCTCTCCTGGCCGACGAACTCCTCTAGGGTCCGCGGACGCAGGGCCCGCATGTTCTGCTCCGGCTCCCTTTCCCCCGGCCGCAACCATTCACCTGGCATCGAGGCCATTTTATATCCGGCACAACACGTATCCCACTTTATGCCTCCCCAAAGGCCCGCCCACGACAAAAGACGCGTTCGATGGTAAGATCCTCTCCCAGGACGAGGAGATCGGCGTCATACCCCACCTCTGCCGTCCCCTTCCCCGGGATCCCCAGGATCCGGGCGGGGTTTTCGGTCACGAGGGGAAGGAGTCGCTCCAAGGGGTATCCCGCCTTCGTGTGGAGGTATCGGACCGCCTCCCAAAGGGTCTCCACGCCGAAGTAATCGTAGGCGACCAGGTACCCATCGGCGTCGAACCGGGGCCGGCTCCCACCCCCATCGGAACTCATGGTCACCCGCTCCCAGGGGACGTGGGCCGCGTCGATGCGGGAGAAGGCCTCCTCGAGGCGGGGAAGGCCATCGGCCGGGGGTGCGGTCAGGTCGAAGCTTCCCCCACGACGGGCCCACTCCACCGCCTGGGAGAGCACCTCCTCGCTGCGGTTCACGTGGGTGGGATGGAACTGGCTTATGGGGATATGCCCCTCCTCCAGGGCCGCGAACAAGGGATCGAGCCCCCCATCCCCCACGTGGAGGTGGACGATACCCCGCTTCCCCGCCAGCATCCCCCCCAACCGGGACTCCGCGGCGAGCCGGAGGATCTCCCGGGGGGTCGGCTGGGCGGAGCGATGATCCGCGATGGCCACCTTGGCCCCCAGGACCTCGGGGATGAGCACCAGATCCCTGGACACGGACCCGGTGAGGGTTACCGGTGGATACCAGTAGGACCCGGTGTAGAGGTAGGCAGAAAGTCCCCGCTCCCGGAGGGCCCTGACCGCGGCCAAGAGGTCCTCCGGGGAGCGGGTGATCCCGTCGGTACCGAGTAACCCTATGACCGTGGTAACCCCTCCCCTCACGATGGTCTCGAAGGAAAGAGGGGGCACCCGGGAAGCGGGACCCGCCTCCCCTCCCCCGCCGATGAGGTGCACGTGGAGGTCCACGAGCCCCGGGATCACCGTTCGCCCCTCGAGCTTCACCACCGCGGTAGGAAGGGGGTTCGGTTCGGGAAGGCCCTTTCCCATCGCGGCGATCTTTTCCCCCACCACCAACACGTCCACCACGCCCCGGGGTTCCGGCGCGTAGAGGTTCGCCTCCCGGAATAGGATCGCCTGAACCGCGTGCTCCCGCTTCATGGCGATCCCATTTTACGACTGCAGCGGGGCGACGCCGAGGACATCCGCTTCCGTTGGGCATCCCTTGCGCCGCCATTTAGGGGCGGATACATTTGTGACCGGTATGGCAAAAAAAGTTCTCCTCATCTCGCTTTTACTCCTAGGCCTTGTTGTCTCTGGGCCCGCAAGGACGGGATACGAATTGAAGGTGAAGGAAGGCACTTCCCCAGGGGGCGGTCAGGAACTGGTGGTGGAGAACGCGTTGGTGCGCTACCGCTTCTGGGCCGAGGACGGGGTCCTCGCTTCCTGTTACCTGTATTTCGCCCCCTATGGGACCCGGGAGCTGGACGTGGTCCCGGGCTGGACCCAGGACAAGGAACCCGAACTCATCCAGGATGTAAGCCTGCCCCTGGAGATTTGGCCCCAGGGGACCCCTCCTGAGGAACCCCTTCCGCACCGGATCATCCAGGTCCCCCGGGGAGATAAGACCTTGGAGGTCAAGCTCTCCTGGGAAGGGGAAGGCCTCGCGGTGGAGAAAAGGTTCACGGTGGTGGAGGATGCCCTCTACACCGTCCCGGTGGAGATCCGCTTGGTGGGCACGGGGGAGGGAATAAGGATCGTTTTGGGACATTTCCCCCAAGGAAAAGGGGTCCCGGAACTCGTGTACCTCTACGACGGAAAGAAAACCTCTTCTCCCCTGGCCTCGGGATCCTTCCGGGGCGTGGGGCTTGTGGGCCGGGAAAGCGTTTTCTTCTGGGTGTTCCAAGGAACGGAAGGTTTGAAACCGTTCCAGGGAAAAAACCGCGCGGGGCAACCCGTCTTCGGGCTGGAGATACCCACCCTCTCCGGGGAGCTTGTGCTAAAGGGAACCCTTTACGCGGGACGGAACCGCTACATCCTCCTGGAGAAGGCCGGGTTAGAGGAAATCGTGGACCTCGGGTTCTTCTCGCGGTTCCTGGTGGGGGTCATCCGGTTCCTGGAGGTGCTTTACCGCGCCACCGGCAATTACGGGTGGGCCATCATCCTCTTCACCCTGGCGGCACAGCTCTTCCTCTTCCCCCTCACCCGGACCCAGATCCGCTCCATGGCCAAGATGCAACGCTTACAACCCAAGATCCAGCGCTTACAACGCCTCTATAAGGACGACAAGGAGGCCTTCCAGAAGCATGTGATGGAGCTCTACCGGCAGGAGAAGGTGAACCCCTTGGGGGGTTGCTTCCCGTTTCTGTTGCAGTTCCCCTTCCTGATCCTGCTTTGGCAGTCGATCTTCAACTCGGCGGAGCTCTTCCACCTCTCCCCGCCCTTCCTCTGGATACCGGATCTTTCCCTGCCGGATCCTTACTACATCATCATCGTCCTCACCGTGGGGGTACAGCTTCTGGGGCAATGGATCACCACCCGCCGTTCCGGCGCCCAGGCCGCAGGTGGGGCCCAACTCATCGGTTGGATCTTCCCCCTCTTCTTCGCCTTCATGTTCCGCAACTTCCCCGCTGGACTTTGGCTTTATTGGTTCCTTTACTCCTCCATCCAGAGCCTCCTCCAGGGGATCGTTTACTGGGAGCTCTCCCGCGTGGCCCCGCCGCCCGAACCGAAAGATGCCGGAAATAACTGAAGAGGTCCGGAAGTTCCTCCAGGGCCTGTTGGATCGCGTGGAGGAGGGGACGATGGTGGAGGTGGTCCCCGAGAAGGACCGCCTCTACGTCAACCTCCGCGGTCCCTTCCGTGTTTTGCCCGTTGATCCCGAATTCCGGGAGGCCCTGGCACAGGTTTTGCGCATATTTCTGCGCCGCTGCCAAACGCGACGGAACCTCCTTTTGGATATCAACGGCGAGATCAAGGCCCGGGAGATGGAGCTCATCTCCCGGGCCAGACAGCTGGCCGAGCGGGCCCTCCGGGAGGGCCGTAGGATAGAGCTGGAACCCATGCCCCCAGCGGAGCGGCGCCTGATCCACCTGGCGTTGGCCGACCACCCCGGGGTCCGTACCTATTCGGTGGGGCAGGGGAACAAACGCCACGTGGTAATCGAACCCAAAAGATGAGTCCCTCCGCTTCCCCGGTCCGTCGCCGGGCCGGACGCCTGGAGCTTTGGGGAGTTCCTTTCGATCCCTTCCACTTGGATGGGTTCGTCGAAGAGGTCCGGCGCCGTCTCAAACGGGGAGAACGGGGCATCGTGATTTTCACCCCCGATGCCCGGGCCCTCTCGCTGGCCATCCTGCGCCGTGAGATCTGCGACCTCCTGAAGCGGGCGCATCTCATCACGTGCGACGGCATCGGCGTCTCCATCGCCGCCCGGGCCTTCGGGGAGAAGCTCCCCCGCGTGACGGGGGTGGACCTCGCCTGGGAGCTCTGCCGGGCGGCGGAGGAAGAGGGGTTCACCGTCTATCTCCTGGGAGCCCGGGACCGGGTGGTGAAGGGGGCCGTGGAGAGGGTTCGGACCTCGTTTCCCCGGATCGAGGTGGCCGGCTGGCACCACGGCTATTTCGGCGGGGAGGGTCCGGTGGAGGAAATCAGGAGGCTCCGTCCGGATCTCCTCTTCGTGGGCATGGGATTCCCCAAACAGGAGCGGTGGATCCTCGCGCACAGGGACTGCGGCGCTGGGGTGCTAATGGGCGTCGGGAGCACCTTCGACATCTGGTCGGGGCGATTTCCCCGGGCCCCGAGGTGGATCCGGGAATCTGGGTTCGAATGGCTGTGGAGGGCGATCCAGGATCCCCGGCGGCTGCGGAAGCTCTGGGCGGTGCCGTTCCTTTTGGGGTGTACCGCTTTTTCGTGGGTTAAATGGCGTCTGGGAATTCCGTGGCGGTGATCACCGCCTGGCCTTCAGCTTTTGGGCGGTGCCGGTCCAGAGATAGAAGATGGGGTTGGCGACGAAGATGGTGGAGTAGGTCCCCACCACAACCCCGATCAACATCACCAGGGCGAACCCCCGGAGCACCGGCCCGCCCAAAGCGAGCAGGATCGCCACGGGGATCAGGGTGGTGAGGGAGGTGTTGATGGTCCGGGTGAGGGATTGGTTGATGGAACGGTTGATGATGTCGAAGAGGGGAGCTTTTTTGTGGGCTTTCTGGTTTTCCCGCACCCGGTCGAAGATCACAATGGTATCGTTCAGGGAGTAACCCACGATGGTGAGGAGAGCCGCGATCACGGGTAGGCTCATCTCCACCCCCAGGAGGGAGCAGACCCCGAGGGCAATGAGGACGTCGTGAACCAAGGCCACCACGGCTCCCACCGCATAGCTCAAGCGGAACCGCCACGAGATGTAAACCAGCATCCCGAAGATGGCCACGAGGATCGCCTGCCATGTCCGCCGGATCAGGTCCTCGGAAACCTGCTTCCCCACCGAAGTGGGAGAGATCTCGAGAACCGGGAACTCGTTCCGCAACTGCTCCTGGATCCGTCCGAGGAGCTTTTGGTGTTCCTCCACGTTGAGGGGGATGGTGATCAGGAATGCGGGCTTCCCCTCGATCTCCGTCTCCTGCAACACGGCCGTGGCGGCGAGATCGATTCCCTCAGGGGAAAACCGCCCCAAGAAGGACCGGAGGTCGTCGGCGGAAACCTTCTCGGAAAAGGTGACCGTGAGTTGGGTCCCCCCGGTGAACTCCACCCCTGCCCTAAACCCCACGATGACCAAGACGACGATGCTTGCCAGGACCAAGACCACCGACAACGAGGAAAAAAACTTCGCCTTCCCGAGAAAATCGTACTTGTACATCACCTCACCCCGATCAGGCCGCGGTGATCCGACGCCACATGCGGGCCTTGAGGCGGTCCGCTTTGTTTTTGTGGATCGCCCCGTGGGAAGCGGCCTTGTCCACCGCCTTCTGGTAGTTGGGGAAAACCTTCATCGCCTCTTCCCGGTTGCCCTCGGAAAGGAGCTTGAGTATCTGCTTGCGCCAATAGCGGATGGCGCTCCGACGGAGGTCGTTGCGGCGCCTCCGCCGCAGGCTCTTGCGGAGCTGTCGCGCGGCCGAACGTGTATTGGGAATCGCAGATCCCCCTCCTTGCTCGATCTTTTGGGAAAACCGTTGGCGATTGTAGCTTTTCTGCCGGGAAGCCGCAAGGATACGGTCACCATAAGGCGGACCTTACACCGAGGCCATGGGTTATTGATCCCTCCCCAAGGACAGGGAGAATGGAGGCGGACATGGCGGGGGAAGCGAAGCTCCAGGTCCATGACCTGCACAAGGGATTCGGGTCCGTGACCGCTGTGGACGGGGTTTCCTTCGCGGTGGGGGAGGGGGAAATCTTCGTCCTTCTCGGCCCTTCCGGGTGCGGGAAGACCACGATCCTGCGGATAATAGCCGGGCTTGAGCGTCCGGACCGGGGAGACGTGCGGATAGGCGGGCGGTCGGTGCTCGGCCTTCCTCCGGAGAAACGGAACGTGGGGCTCCTCTTCCAAAGCTATGCCCTTTTTCCCCACATGAGCGTCCACGCCAACGTGGCTTATGGCCTTCGCTTCCGTCGTGTATCCCGGCGGGAACGGGAAAGAAAAGTCCGGGAGCTTTTGGAGCTCGTGGGGCTAAGGGGATACGAGCGAAGGAAGCCCCATCAACTCTCCCACGGGCAGAAACAGCGCGTCGCCCTGGCGCGGGCCCTGGCGCCGGAACCGGAGGTCCTCCTCCTGGACGAACCCCTTTCGGCCCTGGACGCGGCCCTGAGAGGAGAACTCAAAGGGGAGCTGCGCCGCATCCTGAAGGAGAGGGGCACGACCTCGGTTTACGTAACCCACGATCAAGGAGAAGGCCTTTCCATAGGGGATCGGCTCGCGGTGATGCGGGAGGGAAAGATCGAGCAGGAGGGTCGTCCCGAGGAGATCTACTTCTTTCCCAGAACCG
>MTNL01000108.1 GCA_002010365.1 Candidatus Acetothermia bacterium JdFR-50
GGAGGGGTGGAGCTTGCCCGCCGGAAAGGGATCAAGGCGGGTCTTTTGCGGCTCATCACCATCTGGCCCTTCCCCGACGAGGTTTTGCGGAGGCTGGCCGAGCGGGTCGAGGGGATGGTGGTGGTGGAGATCAACCTGGGCCAGATCTACCGGGAGGTGGAGCGGGTCACGGGTGGACGGGTTCCCATGCGGGGCATCTTCCACGCCGGGGGGCGAATCCACACCCCCGAGGAGGTCCTCGCCGGGATCGAGGAGGTGCTCGAATGCCGATCGTGAAGTCGAAGTCCAAGCCGAAGCCCGAGGTCCTTCCGGGCGTCAGGCACCCGTTGGAGAAGTACCTGCGCACCGACCGCCTCCCCCACATCTGGTGCTCGGGCTGTGGCCTGGGGATCGCCCTCTCCAGCTTCCTCTATGCCCTGGAGGAGCTGGAGATCGATCCCAACTCGGTGGCGGTGGTCTCGGGGATCGGGTGCGCAGGGAGGTTCGCGGGCTATGTGCGGCTGGACTCCTACCACACCACCCACGGACGGGCTATCCCCTTCGCCACTGGGCTCAAGCTGGCCAAGCCCGACCTCAAGGTGGTGGTCTTCTCCGGGGACGGGGACCTCTTCGCCATCGGGGGGAACCATTTCATCCACGCTGCCCGGCGGAACGTGGACATCACGGTGCTCTGCGTGAACAACTTTAACTACGGGATGACCGGGGGGCAGGTGGGGCCCACCACCCCCATCGAGGGCCGCACCACCACCACCCCCTACGGGAACTTCGAGCACCCCTTCAACCTGGTGTACCTGGCGGCCTCAGCCGGGGCGACGTATGTGGCCCGCTGGACCACCCTCCACGCGCGACGCCTCAAGGAGTCGATCAAGGAAGCGCTGCAGCATCCAGGATTCAACTTCGTGGAGATCATCTCCCCCTGCCCCACCAACTTCGGCCGCCGGAACCGCCTGGGAGAAGCCCTGGACGAGATGCGTTACTATGCCGAGAAGGCAGTGATCCGCCACGGGGTCGACCCCGCGGAGGCCGAGGTCGTTCCGGGGAAGGAGTTCATCGTCGGGAAATTCGTGGACATCCGCAAGCCCACGTACCTGGAACTTTACCGGCAGAAGGTGGAGGAACTCTTCGGGTGATGGTGATCCGTGATGGGTGGATGGTAGGAACATTGGCCCTCACCAATCACTCATCACCCATTACCGATCACTCCGCGCTGGTAATGGAGGGTAAATGAAGGAAAAGTTGGTGGGAAGGTTGGTGGAGGCGCTGCGGGAGGCGGCCACCGTGCTTCCAGTGGACGTGGTCAGGGCCCTCGAGGCGGCCCGGGATAAAGAAGTGGGGCCTGCCCGGGTGCAGCTGGAGGCGATCCTGGAGAACGTCTGCCTGGCCAAGGATAATGGAGTCCCCATCTGCCAGGATACGGGAACGCAGACCTTCTTCGTGCGGGTGGGGACCGCGTTCCCGTACTTGGAGGAGCTCCGGACGGCGATCCCCGAGGCGGTGCGCCGAGCGACACAGGAGGTACCGCTCCGGCCGAACACCGTACATCCCTTCACCAAAAAGAACCCCGGCGACAACACCGGCCGCTTCATCCCCTACGTGACCTGGGAGCTCGTCCCGGGGGACTCCGCCGAGATCCACCTCCTCCCCAAGGGCGGGGGCTCGGAAAACTGCTGCAAGCTGACCATGCTCACCCCGGCCGTGGGGATCCCTGGGGTGAAGGAAGTGGTGGTGGAGCACATCGCCAACTGTCGCGGACTCCCCTGTCCCCCTACGGTGGTGGGGGTGGGGGTCGGCGGCGGGGCCGATCTCTCCCTGAAGCTCGGGAAGCTGGCGCTTTTGCGGCCGGTGGGGGAGCGCCACCCTGAGCCCGAAGTGGCGGCTCTGGAGGCGGAGCTGGAGGAGATGATCAACTCCCTGGGGATAGGACCCATGGGGCTCGGAGGGAAGACCACGGTGCTAGCGGTGCACGTGGAGTACGCCCACCGGCACCCGGCCTCGTTGCCTTTGGGGATCGTGGTCCAGTGCTGGGCCGACCGTCGCGCCCACGTGGTGATCTCGCCAAAGGGCGAGATCACCCTGACGGGTGACGCGTAACGCGTGACAGGCTTTTCCCGTCACGGAGGTTCCGAATGGAGAGAGTGTTTGAGACGCCGATTGCGGAGGAGAGGATCCGTAAGCTTGAGGCGGGGGATGTGATCTATGTCTCGGGGATCATCTTCACCGCCCGGGACGAGGCCCATAAGGTGCTTCTGGAGCGAGGTGAGCCCTTCCCCTTGGAGGGACTGGCCCTCTTCCACTGCGGCCCCGTGGTGAGAAAGCGGGGAGAGGCCTGGGAGGTAATCGCCGCCGGGCCCACCACTTCCATGCGCATGGAATCCCTGGAACCTAGGTTCTTACGGAAGTTCAAGCCTCGGGTGATTATCGGGAAGGGAGGCATGGGTGCGGGGACGCTAAAGGCCCTCGTCGAAGTGGGGGCGGTGTACTGCCACTTCACCGGCGGGGCCGGGGCCCTGGCCGCCCGGGCGATTAAGGGGGTGCGGGAAGTTCACTACCTGGAGGAGCTTGGGATCCCCGAGGCGATCTGGGTTTTCGAGGTGGAGCGATTCGGGCCTCTGGTGGTGGCCATGGACTCCCACGGCCGTTCCCTCTACGCCGAGGTGGGAGCGGTGGTACAGAAGAACCTCGAGAAGATCCGCGCCCGGACGAAGGAGGGGTGAATGGAGGGACGCAAACCCACGGTGGAGGAGCTCCTGGCGAAGGCCAAGGAGCCCGCGAGTAAGGCCCCGGCTTGGCACGCCTTCTACCGGGGCAAGGTCGGCACGGCCCTGAAGTGCGCCATCACCGGCTACGGGGATTTCGCCATCTGGTACACCCCCGGGGTGGCCCAGCCCTGCCGCGAGATCCAAAAGGACCCCGACAAGGTCTTCGAGTACACCAACAAGGGGAACATGGTGGCCGTGGTCTCGGACGGGACCCGGGTCCTGGGCCTGGGGGATATCGGCCCCGAGGCAGCCCTCCCGGTGATGGAGGGAAAATCCATCCTATTTAAGTATTTGGGTGGGGTGGACGCCTTCCCCGTGACCATCGACACCAAAGACCCAGACGAGCTCATCCAGGCGGTGAAGTGGATCGCCCCGGCCTTCGGCGGGATAAACCTTGAGGATATCGCCTCGCCCAAGTGCTTCTACGTGCTGGACAAGCTCCGCAAGGAGCTCGAGATCCCTGTGTGGCACGACGACCAACAGGGGACGGCCTCCATAACGTTAGCAGGGGTGATCAATGCCCTGAAGGTGGTGGGGAAGGAGCCCCGGCGGGTGACCTACGCCGTGATCGGTGCCGGTGCCGCCAACATCGCCTTCGTGCGTGTCCTCATCGCCTACGGAGTTCCCCCGGGGAACATCGTCATGGTGGACTCGAAAGGGATCCTTCACAAAGGGAGGGAGGACCTGGAGGCCAAGAGGGATGAGAACCCCTACAAGTGGAAATATGCGTGCGAGACCAACGCCGAGGGACGGACCGGGGGGATCCCCGAGGCCCTGGAGGAGGCGGACGTATGCGTGGCCGCCTCGAAGCCCGGCCCGGGGACGATAAAGCCTGAATGGGTGGCCCGGATGGCTAAGGACGCCATCGTCTTTGCTTGTGCCAACCCCATCCCGGAGATCTGGCCCTGGGAGGCGGAGGAGGCGGGGGCCAAGATCATCGGCACCGGACGTTCGGACTTCCCCAACCAGATCAACAACTCCCTGGGGTTTCCGGGGATCTTCCGTGGGACCCTGGACGTCTTCGCCAGGACCATCACCGACGAGATGGCCATCGCCGCCGCGGAGGCCATCGCCAAGACCGCCGAAGACAGGGGCCTGCGGGAGGACTACATCGTCCCCACCATGGCCGAGTGGGAGGTGTTCATCAACGAGGCGGTAGCGGTGGCGCTGAAGGCCATCGAGCAGGGGATCGCCCGCCGGATCCTCTCCGAGGACGAACTGGTGCGGCAGGCGGAGCGGATGATCAAGTACGCCCGCGAGGAGGTGGAGATCCTCATGCGCGAGGGCCATATCCCGCCCCCGCCTGGATGATGGGCAAAAAGTGGCGCGTATTGTGATAAGGGACGAGATTTACTTCTGAACCACGGAAGCGAAGCAAGGAAGAAAGGGGCACGTCCAAACGCGTGCCCCTATGTTGTTATCCCTGGATAGGGGAAGTCACCGTGCAGTTGCGGCTTTGTGGCGGGAAGCGGCGATCTCCTCGGCGATGGAGAAGGGGACAGCCTCGTAGCGCTCGAAGTGCATGGTGAACTCGCCCCGGCCGCTGGTCGTGTTCCGCAGCTCTGAGGAGTAGCCGAACATCTCCGCCAGCGGAACCCGGGCCCGCACCACCGCCCGCTTCCCCTTCGCTTCCATCCCCAGGATCTTTCCACGCTTGGCGGCCAGGCTCCCCGAGACCTGTCCCACGTACTCCTCGGGCACGGTGACCTCCACCGACATCACCGGCTCCAAGAGCTCCACTCCGGCCTTAAGCGCCGCCTGCTTGAGCGCCTGCCGCGCGCAGGTGCGGAAGGCCTGCTCCGAGGAGTCCACCTCGTGGAAGGACCCATCCAGGAGGGTCACCTTGAGGTCCACCATGGGGAAGCCCGCGAACGGCCCCTCGACCATGGCGTCGATGAACCCCTTCTTGATGGCGGGGATGTACTCCTTGGGGATGCGGCCCCCCGTGACCCGGTTTTCGAACTGGAACCCCTCGCCCGGGCCCGCGGGCTCGAGACGAAATACGATGTGGGCGTACTGGCCCCGGCCGCCGGTCTGTTTCACCAGCTTGTGCTCGTGCTCCACCGCGCCGAGGACCGTCTCCCGATAGGCCACCTGGGGTACCCCTGTGGATACCTCCACCCCGAACTCCCGGCGGATCCGGTCCACGATGATCTCGAGGTGCAGTTCCCCCATCCCCGAGATCACCACCTCCCCCGTCTCGTCGTCGGACCGCACCAGGAAGGTGGGGTCCTCGGCCGAAAGATAGGCCAGGGCTCGGGAGAGCCGATCCAGGTCTTCACGTTTCGCCGGGGCAATGGCGAGGTCGATGACCGGGGAGGGGAACTCTATGGGCTCGAGCACCAAGGGGTAACGTTCATCACAGAGGGTATCCCCGGTGTAGGTGTCGGAGAGGCCCACCACCGCTCCCACGTCCCCGGCGCGGAGTTCCTCCACGATGTCCCGCTTATCCGCGTGGACCTCGAAAAGCCTCCCCACCCGTTGCTTCACCCCTCGGGTGGCGTTGAAGATCACGTCCCCGGTGCGGAGGATCCCGGAGTAGACGCGCACGTAGGTGAACTTCCCCATGTGGCGGTCGGCCTGCACTTTGAACGCCAGGGCCGCCAGCGGCTCGTCGTCACTGGGTGCGCGCCGCTCTTCCCGCCCCTCCCACTCGCCTACCACCGCGGGGAGGTCAGCCGGGGATGGGAGGAAGTCCACTATGGCGTCTAAGAGCCGTTGAATCCCCTTGTTCCGGAACGCGGCCCCACACAGGACGGGGACCAATGTCCCTGCGATGGTCCCGCGCCGGAGGGCGGCGATGAGCTCCTTTCGCGTCGGGACCTCGCCCTCTAGGTACCGCTCGAGTAGGGCGTCATCGGCCTCGGCGGCGGCCTCGAGTAGCTTCTCTCGGTGGGCCTCCGCCGCAGGCTGCAACTCCTCCGGGATCGGGGCACGACGGAGTTCGATCCCCCGCGGCCCCTCATCGAAGTAAATCGCCTCCATATCGATGAGGTCCACCAGGCCCCGGAACTCCTCCTCGGCTCCGATGGGGAGGACCACAGGCACCGGGTTCGCCCCCAGTTCCCGGCGGATTTCCTCGACCACGGCGGCGAAATCTGCCCCTACGCGATCCATCTTGTTGACGAACGCGATCCGGGGGACGCGGTACTTCTCCGCTTGGTGCCACACCGTCTCCGATTGGGGCTGTACCCCACCCACGGCGCAGAAGAGGGCCACCGTCCCGTCCACCACCCGCAGGGACCGCTCCACCTCGGCTGTGAAGTCCACGTGGCCAGGGGTATCGATGATGTTGATCCGGTGTGCCCGCCAGTAGACGGAGGTGACGGCGGAGGTGATGGTGATCCCCCTCTCCTTCTCCTGTGGCATCCAGTCCATGGTGGCCTCGCCGTCGTGGACCTCGCCGATCTTGTGCTTTTTCCCGGTGAAGTAGAGAATGCGCTCAGTGACGGTGGTCTTCCCCGCATCGATGTGGGCCATGATGCCGATGTTGCGCACCCGGTTTATGCTTACTTCTTTGTGCATCCTTCCTCCTTGAGGCAAAAGAAAAGCCCTGGCCGAATGCCAAGGCTTTCCTTAGCCTTTGCACTACCTGAAAAGGCCCCGGATATTACCCCATCCCGGCGAAAACGCAAACGAGGGAATGTGAGCTGGTCCCGGGGGTCGCTCCTCGTCTTTTTTCCGGGTCCGTGCCCGAGGCACACCCATGGAATTCTTTTCTCCATCCGGAACGACAGTCGTTAGGAAAATCGCGACTTTGGGCTAATATTGGAAGCCACTGTAATTCCTGCGGTGATCAAGGAGAAGCGGATGCGATACGATGTCGCCATTGTGGGGGCGGGACCGGCGGGTCTTTTCGCCGCGC
>MTNL01000103.1 GCA_002010365.1 Candidatus Acetothermia bacterium JdFR-50
CGCCTTGAAGCGCATGGAGGATACATTCACCCGCCACAGGGAGCATGAGGACCTGAACGATGTATTGCTTGAGGAGGCCCAGCGGATCCATCGCGAGGAAGTGGAGGCCTGCCGAGCAATGGGGCGTCTTGGGGCCGAGCTCCTTCCCCAAGGGGCCGTAATAGCCACCATCTGCAATACCGGGGCCCTGGCCACGGGTGGGTACGGCACGGCCCTGGGGGTGATCCGGGCCGCGTGGGAGGCGGGAAAGCTCTCCATGGTCTATCCCCTGGAGACCCGCCCCCGGCTCCAGGGGGCGCGCCTCACCGCATGGGAGCTTTTGCGGGAAGGCATCCCGTTCAAGCTGCTGGCCGATTCCGCTGCCGGTTGGCTCCTGGCGACCAGGAAGGTGGACGCGGTGCTCGTGGGGGCGGACCGCATCGCCCGGAACGGCGATACCGCCAACAAGATCGGGACTTACGCCCTGGCGGTGCTGGCCCACCGCCACCGGGTCCCCTTCTACGTCGTGGCCCCCACCTCCACCATCGATCCCTCCCTCCCCACCGGCGAAGGCATCCCCATAGAGGAAAGGGACGAAGGGGAAGTGCTCTCGCCCTACGGGATGCGCTTCGCGCCGGAAGGAGCGTCGGCCTGGAACCCCGCCTTCGACATTACCCCCGCGGAGCTCATCGCCGCCATCGTCACCGAACGAGGGATACTGCAGCCGCCCTATGGGGAGTCGATCGGCTCGATTCTTTTGTGAGAAAACCGTTGTGTTATGCCATTACCCTAGCATTGAGCAGGACCGATTCAGGGCGGACCGTTTCCCTCGATTCCGTTTTTCTCCGGCAGGATCACCCAAGCGGCCACGTAAGTGATCAGAACCGGGAAAATTCCCGTGGCCAGGGACAAGAGAAGCACCCCGAGCCGCACGAGGTTCGGATCTACCCCGAGGTATTCGCCCAGACCGCCACATACCCCTGCCAAGATCCGATTCCGTGAAGATCTATAAAGCCTTTTCACAGTCGCCTCCATTTCACAGTCGGGAAATGAGCACGCCGCGGCGGAACGTACGGGCTCCGTACCAGAGGAGGGCAGCGTCCACCACCCACAACGAGATCCCGAGCAGGGCCACCACCGTCAGGTCAAGGTAGAGAAGCCCGGTCACCTGTCCCGCCACCAACAAAAGGAGCGGAAGCACCACCGCCCCGCCCAGCTGATACGCCTCCTGGAAGGTACGCACCCGGGCGGAAACCAGGACCATGGTTCCCAGGCCGAACCCAGCCACGGCCGGTGCCACCCAGGCGACCAATAGCGCCCACAAGGGGTTGGGGAAAAGAAGCCGTCCCAGGGCCCTAAAGGTGCAGATATCGGCCACGAACCCGTAGAGAAGAAAACCCACCGCTGCCACCCCTAGGGCCGGGATCCATGCCGAAAGGAGTTTTCCCAGGAAGAGTTCCGCATCGGTGGCCGGGGTGTGGAGGAGCGCCTCCAACGTCTTCCTTTCCATCTCCCCGGCGAAGCTATCCGCTGCGATGACGCTCGCCACCATCAGCGGCACGACCAGGTACATGGGAGCGAGGAAATACACTAAGGCCAGTACCAACAAACTCTGTTCTACATCGAGTCCGGACAGCTCAGCTCGGAGGGCTTGCGGCAGCTTTTCCATGAACCGCTCCATCCCCGCCATGGCCTCCGGCGGGATCAGAGGGGTGACGGAAGCGATCAAGGCCGGAAGGCCCCCCAAGATGACGAGGGGGACCAAAACCAAAGGGAACATCACCCCTTTGCTCCGCGACACCGCCCGTAGGTCCTTCCTCGCGATGGCCGCGATCGCTCGCCAGTTCACCCTGCCTCCTCTCTCCCGTGGAGGGCGAAGTAGACCTCCTCCAAAGTTGGTTCCCGCGGGGAAAGCCGGAACAAGCTTCCTCCGGCCCCCACCACCACCCTCGCGATCTCGGGGAGGACAAGGTGGGAGGCGACTTTGACCTCGAGGATCCCGGGATGTGCTTTCACCACTTCCAGTATCCCGGGGAGCCCGCGCAAGGCCTCCACCACCTCCCTGTCCTCGGGGGAGAGCTCGATTTCGACCCGAAGTCCCCGGCTAAGGCTCCGAACGAGCTCCGCCGGCGACCCCGACGCCACCAAACGCCCGTGTTCCAACACCGCCACCCGGTGGCAGAGCCGCTGGGCCTCGAGGAGATTGTGGGTACAGAGTACCACGGTGCGGCCTTCGGCTTGGCTGAGGTCCTGGACGAGCGCGTGCACTTCTCGGGCGGCCACCGGATCCAAGCCGGCCGTGGGCTCATCCAGGAACAGGAGCTCCGGGCCATGGAGCAGGGCACGGGCGAGGGCCAACCGTTGTTGCATTCCCTTGCTGTAGTTTCCGGCCAACTCGTCCGCCCGCTCCGAAAGCCCGAACTTCGCGAGGAGCTTCCCCACCCGTCTGCGCACCCGGGACCGAGGTACGCCGTAAAGCGCGGCGTAATAGGCGAGGTTCTCCCTGGCGGTGAGCCGCCCGTCAAGCGCCGGGATCTCGGTGAGGACCCCGGTCCGACGACGCAGGAGGGTGCCCTCCCTCACCGGGTCAAGGCCCAGTACCCGGACGCGTCCTCCATCGGGGGGCAGGACCCCATTGAACAGGCGGATGGTGGTGGTCTTCCCAGCTCCGTTGTGCCCGAGGAGCCCGAACACCTCACCGGCGTTTATCTCCAGCGAAAGTCCATCCACCGCCACCACCTCGCCGAAACGCCGGCGCAAGTCCTCGGCCTCGATGACGACCGTGCCCCTCACCATGTGATCACGCTCCTTTTCGGCTGCCTTTCCCGAGCCACTGGACAGGGGGTTGTCGTCTCGTTTTCCGCGGGCGCGCCGGGGAAATGGGGGAAGTGATCCCTAGATCCCCATCCTCCCGGTGGGCCGCGTGGGGCGCGAGCACGGCCCAAGGACAACTAAGGTCATATCCGCTCATCCCGTTCCTTTCTCAAGTGGAACCCTCTGACGGGGCGAACTCGGCCCCGGGGCGAAGGAGGCGTGGGACGACCGTATCCCCTTTGATCCCTGATAGCTCAGGTAAAGATGGGGACCACCGAACAGGGCGACCGCAGCCGCCAAGGCCGGCGCGCGCAGAACCACCGCGGCGGCGGAGAAGTATACGATGGGGGCAATCGTGAGGGGGAAGGGTATCTGAAACAAGGGCCTGTATAGATCCGAATGACGCCTTCCGCCGAGGAAATATCGCCCCCACCCCAGGTAGTAAACGCCCGCTGCGAACGCCATGATCCCAAAACAAACCCTCTCCCCCACACCACCGAGCTCCACCCGGCAAAAGAGGGGCACAACGAAAACGCCCATTTGCCCCACCCTCTCGAGGATCTCCGCCAAACACCGCCACGGGGAGATCGTGTACAGGGAAGTGCCCGGAACATCTCGGGGCGGGAAAAGCGCCCAAAGGATATTGGGCCAAACCAACGCAAAGGAAACCGCCCAGCCCTCAAGCATCGTGGCCCGCCCGACACATCCCGTGGCCGGCGAACGGGTAAGCGGCTATGATGACAACCCCGTGCCGGTGTACGTAGGGGATATCCGCGGCGGCCTCCGGGGTCACCACCGCATCGAGGGAAGTTCCCATTCTGGCGACGGTGTCGTGGGGAAATTGCATGTGACCGTATATGATCATCGGGGGATCGCTTCCAGGGCGGCCATCAGCGTCCCCACGATTCCTGCCCGCCGGGCCAAGGCGGCTTGGGCGGCGGCCAAGGCTTCCGGATCCCGGATGAAGCTTTTCACGTCCTCTTGGGCCCTTTGGAAGTAGTCGGCCAGTTTAGATAAGTTCCCCTTCAGCCAGGGGAGCTCGGGGCGAAGCCGTCCCGTTCCCTCGAGTTCAGATGCCAGCTCCCCCACAAGCTCCAGCCACGCGCCGATGGTCATCCCCGCTTTACGCTGGAAATCCCGCCTGGCGTACATCCGTGGGAAGGTGGACAGTCCCGCGAACTCCCGGTCCACCTCCTCCAACACATCCTTCAGGGCCCGTACGTGCCCCAAGATCTCGGCGGCCCTCGCCGAGGGATCGGGGCCCGGGGTACCCGGCAAGAGTCCCGCCTTGGCCAACGGCTGAAAGGGATCGGCCACCTGGCCGTGGTAGCGGCGGGCGTGGACGATGGCGTAGGCGAGCCCGGCCGCGCAGTCTTCCGCCGGCATCAGCCCCGGATAGCCGGGGTTCACCTGCTGGCCGAGGAACTCCTCATAGGTCACGCCGTAGCGGGAGGCCAGGGCCCGGGCGGCCTCCCGCAACCCGGGGGTATCCACCATCCCCGGGGCGAAGACGAACGAGTACACCCCGGCCTCCTCGCCGAGCTCGGCGGCCAGGGAAAGTCCCAAGGAACTGAGGGCGGCCTTGGCGGCCGCATATGGGGCGAGATGAGGCATCCCCTCTCCGGAGGTGACCGCCACGATCACCCCCTCCCTCCGCTCCAGCATCCCCGGAAGGAATGCCCTAATTGTCAGGACCGCCGCCCGCACGTCCACCGCCCAGGCGCGGTCCCAGGCGGAAAGGGGGATCTCCAGGATCGCGCCGGTCTCGACCACCGTGGCGTTGTTGACCAGGATATCCACTTGACCGAATTCCCCTAGGACCCCCTCCGCCAGCCTACGAATGCTCTCCTCATCGGAGACGTCGGTTCGGATAAATCGGGCGATGCCGCCCTCGGAGCGGACGAGCTCCTCCGCCTCGGCACCCGTATCGGCTATTTCGGCGATGATCACTCCGGCCCCGAGCCAGGCCAACGCCCGGGCAAGCTCCCTCCCGATGCCCCGCCCCGCGCCGGTGACCACCGCCACCCTCCCCTCAAGGACTCCGCGGGGAAACCCCAGTTTTTGAATTGTCAACCCTCGTTCCTTTCCGATTGCTGCCCCGTGGCGCACATCCCCTCCTTCAGGCACCCGCCGAGCTGGGTCGCCCAGCCACGGATGGCATCCCAATCGCGGAAGTCGCCCACCGGGGCCTTAATGAGCTTCATCGCGAACCGCAGGAAAGGCGAGAGATCCCGGGGATCCAGGGCGCCCGCGAATAACCCCACAGAAACTGGCTTTATCAGTCCACACACAGGTTCCAGGGAGGCCGCGGCCTCCCTGGAACCCCTGAGGAGCGAAAGCCCCACGGCGAAGAAGGCCACGGGCATCCGTTCCAGGGCGTCGCGATTCCCCCGCACGAACTGCGCCGCCTCGGGAAGCAGTCGCCCCCCACGGATGGCGCTTCCTATCACTGCGGCCTCGTAAGGGCGGAGATCCGTCACCCCATCCACCGGCAACACCTCGACCCGAAGGCCCAGGGCCGCGAGCTCCCGTCCCACGGCCTCCGCAACCCCTCTAGTGGAGCCACAGCGGGAGGCATAGGCCACGAGGACCCGGTTCACCACCGTCTCCTCATCGGCACCAGCGACAAGGCCAAAATATTCACGAGGAATTTGAGGCGAAACCGTGGGGAAGCGGTACGCTTGAGATCAGAGATCCCCTTTTCGGATTTCAACAACGCTTCCCTCCATGACGCTTCCGCCAACGCCAGATCATCCGTGACGTTCAATCCTATGTCTTCCAACACCGCTATCCCCTCCTTTCCAGGAGCCGCCCCACGAGCCGAACCAACTTCTCCGGGGCCATCCCTTCGAAATACACCCGGTCCGCCCCGAACGCCTTGGCCGCCCGCCATTGGACGGCATCCCCCACCAACACCAGCAACCCCGCCTCCGGCCACCTCACCCGCGCTTGTCTTAGGGCGTGGGGCAACTCCTCCCCGAATTGGCCCCCGAGCAGGATCACCAGCGAGGCGGGAACCGGGGGCGCGGTGGACGGGGCTTCGCCGTCCCAGGTCTCCACCATGAGCCGACCAGCCTCGGTGGCCGTGAGCATGGCCTGCAGGGCATCCCGTAGTTGCCCGGGCCTACCCACGATGAGGATCGTTTCGGCATGTCCCATGTATCCCCCCTTGGACTCCGTCATGGGACCACACTAGCGTCCGGAAAATCGGGAATCATCGGAAGAAGGAAGAAGGGGGGCTACCACAAATGATGGAGACTTACACCCGACATCCAGAGGATCGGTGGGCACAGGGTTAATCTTCCAGCGAAGCCAGGCCCTTCCTCAGGGCGTAGAGGGCGGCCTGGGTACGGCTCTTGAGATGCAGCTTCCGCAGGATGTTGCTCACGTGGGTGCGGACCGTCGGTTCGCTGATGGAAAGCTCCCGCGCGATCTCCCGGTTGGAAAGCCCCCGGGCGATGAGTTCCAGCACCTTCTCCTCCCGCTGGGTGAGCCCCTCCCGGGCCGGCTCCTCCGGCCCCTGGAGGTGGCTGACCAGACGCTGGGCCACCTTGGGGTGGAGGGCGGACTCCCCCCGGTGGACCTCGCGGATGGCCCGCACCAGGTCCTGAGGCGAGGAATCCTTGAGCAGGTATCCCAAGGCGCCGGCCTCGATGGCCGCCACGATCCGCCGGTCCTCGACGAAGCTGGTTAGCACCAGGACCTTCATCCCTGGGAGCTTCTCCCGGAGCGCTTTTGTGGCCTGGACCCCATCCAGCTTGGGCATCACCAGGTCCATGAGGACCACATCGGGCCTCAGGGCCAGGGCCCTGTG
>MTNL01000176.1 GCA_002010365.1 Candidatus Acetothermia bacterium JdFR-50
GCTCGTGGTCCTGGGGTTTGGGGCGCTCCTTTTCCGCCGTTCCCTCATCTGGAAGCTGTTGGGCCTCAACGTGGCCTCGGGAGGGGCCATCGTTTTCCTCGTGGCCCTGTCCCACCGTCCCCGGGCCGTGCCGCCGCTTTCGGGCTATCCGGAGGGGATCCCCCACGCCGATCCCCTTCCCCAGGCATTGGTCCTCACAGCCATCGTGATTCACTTCGCGACTCTGGCCCTCTCCCTGGCATACGCCATCTCCCTCACCGAACTGGTCCACACTCAAGAGACGGAGAGGATCGAGGTCGCCGCCGAGGAGGAAATGGAGCGATGACCGCTGCCCTGGTCGGGGTGTTGGGATATTTCTGTTTCGGGGTTCTGGGGTTCCTCACTCATCGGGCTCGTCTGCTCAGCGCACTGGCCCTCTTGGTGGGGACGGTTTCCTTCTCTCTGTGGACACCCGGGTTTCCACTGGAGTATCTTGGGCTCGGGGATTGGGCGATCCCCTGGAAGGGAGATCTTATCTCCGCCGCGTTCTGGGGGCTTTCCCTGTTCCTGCATTTGATCCTGCTCCTTGAGGAAAAAGGACGGCCGAGGCGGTTTTATGCATTGCTTACCTTGCTTTTCGGGACGGTTCTTTCCCTCGTCCTCTCCCAAGATCTCTTTAACCTATACGTTTCTTTGGAGCTCACCTCCCTTATCGCGTTCCTCCTCGTAGGGATAGAGGGAAAAGCAGCGCAAACCTGGGCGAGTCTCAAATACTTGATCCTCACGAGCAGCGGAATGATCTTCTACCTTTTGGGCGTGGGATTTGTGTTCGCGGCCACCGGAACCTTGTCCCTTCCGGCGTTGGCTTCAGCTTCACCTGGGCTCGCTCTCCACCTGGGCGTGGGGCTTCTTCTGGCCGGTGCGGCGGCCAAAGGAGGGGTATTTCTCTACGCCCAGTGGCTTCCCACGGCCCACGGTTATGCGCCCGCCGCGGTATCGGCCGTGCTTTCGGGACTGGTGGTGAAGATGGGGATTGTGGCGATGGTGAGGATCGCCGGAACCTTCCAGGCAGGAGAGGTTCTGATCATCCTCGGACTGGTTACGGGGTTCCTCGGGATCCTGCATGCCCTTTTTGAACCGCATCTCAAGGTATTCCTGGCGTATTCCACGGTATCCCAGCTCGGTTATCTCCTTTTGGGGTTTGGTTGGGGAGCCTGGGAAGGAGCAATCGCTTATGCCATTGCCCATGGGTTATCCAAGGCGCTCCTTTTCCTCTCCGCCGGGCGCGCGGAGAAGGAAGGGAAGAGCCATCTGATCGATCGTCTCGCGGGGAGGCTCTCTGTGGCCACGCGTTTAGGCTTGGTGATTGGAGCCCTGGCCAGCGCGGGAGTGCCCCCATCGGTGGGATACGCTGCCAAAGCGATGATCTCAGGCGTCGTACCTGCATGGGGCAAATGGGCTCTGTTCGCCTTCTCTGTGGGAACCGCGGCGACCCTCTCCCGCCTCCTTCCCCTGGTACTATGCGGCAAAAAAGGGGAAAGGTCTTTCCCAGCCTTGCTTCTCCTTGTGGGTTCTATCGTGGGGGGCGGCGTTGCCCTTCTCTTTTTGCGCAGAGGAATCTCATCCGACCTTCTCCCAACAATGGCGGGGATTTTGGTCGGAGGAGCTACTTATCCTTTCCTCCGGAGGGCCTCCCTGGGGATCCCCAAGTGGCGTCTGGACGAGGCCCTCCTCGGACTGTTTTTCAGCGTGTTGACCCTCGGCCTGTGGTTCCTTACGCGGTGACCTACCGCTGGAAGAACGTGAGGAACCACTCGCACAACATCCGCACAAAAACCGGCCCCAGGATCAAGGTGAAGATCCCGCTTGTGATCAGTTGGGGGTTCCCGAGCCGGGCGCCCCATACGATGTCCACAATACCCCTTACCACTGCGATGAAAACTCCTACCCAAAAGATAACCGGCATGATCTCGGGGGTGATGAACCACTTGAATTTCAGAAAATCGTTGAACTTCCTCATGTTCACCTCCTTTCTCCCTTACGCCCTCAGGCCGCTGACCCCGGGGTTTTCAAGATCCGTCAGCATCAAAGATCCTCTCTCAGCATCTTTTGTAAACGTTCCCATTCTTCCCTGGGGATGCGGTACTCGTGCTCCGGCGTGGGGAATTTCCCGGTTTTCACCTCAGATATGTACTCTCGGAAAGCTTGGAGCATTATTGAAGCTACGTCGGCGTATTTCTTGACGAATTTGGGAGTGAAAGCCTCAAACAGGTTCAGGATATCGTGGACGATAAGGAGCTGGCCGTGGCAGGCGGCCCCGGAGCCGATGGAGAGGACGGGGACCTTTGCCCGTTTTACGATGATCTCCGCCACCCGGGCCGGGATAGCCTCGAGAAGGATGGCGAATGCTCCGGCCTCCTCCAGCACCTTGGCATCCTCGATAAGCTGTTTAGCGGTTTCGGCGGAACGTCCTTGGGCCTTGAGGCCACCGATTAGGCTTGCGGCCTGGGGGGTGAGGCCTATGTGTCCCATCACCGGGATTCCGGCCTTGACGATGGCCTCCACCCGTTCGGCCATCCTGGCCCCCCCTTCTAGCTTCACCGCATCCGCCCTGCCCTCGGAGATGAACCGGCCTGCGTTTTTTATGGCCAGTTCGTTCGAGGGCTGATAGGACATGTAGGGCATGTCCCCCACCACGAACGCCCGCTCCACAGCCCGGGACACGGCAGCGGTGATCTCCACCATGAAGTCCATCTTCGCTGGGAGGGTCGTTTCATGTCCCAAAAGACACATAGCCCCCGAATCCCCCACCAAGATCATATCGATTCCAGCCCGATCCTCGAGCCGCGCGGTGGGATAATCATATGCGGTAAGGAAAGTTATCCGCTCCCCCCGCTCCACCATGGCGTAAAGGTCCGGAATGGTCAGCTTCTTCCTCTCCGACATCCTGCCTCCTTCGGTGGTGCATCTTAGCCCCAAAACGCTTGCGATGACCAGCGGGGGTAAGCGAGTGGGTTGGGGGTGGAGCTCAAGAGGTTTTTTCTTTCCTCTCCTCGCGTTCCAGGTATTGGAGGATGGCCTCCACGACGAGATAGTTGATGGAGCGGTCCTTCTTCTCCGCCAGCTTCCGTAAACGTTCTATTACGTTTTGCTGTGCTTTTTTCTGCGGAATGTAAATTGAAATTTTGTCGGTAACCCCTTGTCCTCTTTTGGCCATATGTTAATCCCCCCTCTTCCGTCCAAATTTAGGCTATTTAGCCCACATTATGATACGAGATAGGCGTTTGGACGTCAATTGAATTCAAGTGTATAAATTCGCAAGCGGAAAGGAGGTGAAGATGGAAACCCTGATGCAGATCATAAAAGGGCGGCGTTCCATTCGAAGGTTCAAACCGGATCCTATCCCCGAGGAGGATCTTCGGGAGGTTCTCGAAGCAGCCATTTGGGCTCCTAGCGCGGGAAACACCCAAGAATGGAAGTTCTTCGTGGTTCGGGATCCAGGGCTCAAACGGAGGCTTGCCTCCGCGGCCATGGAACAACAGTTCCTGGCCGAGGCGCCCGTGGTGATCGTAGTATGTGCCGATCTGGAGCGGATCCGTCGCGCTTACGGTGAGAGAGGAACGCAGGTTTACGCCCTTCAGGACACCGCCGCCGCCGCCCAGAACATCTTGCTTGTGGCCCATGCCAAGGGGCTCGGGACCTGCTGGGTGGGGGCTTTCTCAGAGGTTCAGGTCCGCGATGCCCTGGGGCTCGGCCAGATGATGCGTCCCCTGGCCCTCATACCCTTGGGTTATCCGGCCCAAACCCCTTCCCCCCGGCCGCGTCGGCCGTTGGAGGAGGTGGTGGAATACCGTTAACTGTAGACGCGGAAACGAAGGATCGCGCCGATCCTCCAATTCTGAAACTTCTCGTGTTTCGTAAAGATGTGTTCCACCTCGGCCCCCTGCTCGATGGCTTCTTCCACTACCTCGTCCACGAAGTCCTCGACTTCCTCCAGTTCCCCGGTGCCATGGAAAGGTGGTGGTCCCGGGGGCAGATCCAACCCCGTTCCCGGTAATCATGTTCCAAGACCAACGTATGCACTTGGGACATCATGAGTGCCAGAACTACATCGTTGAGTCCCAGGATTCCCAGACCACCTTTCCGGTTCGCCTCGGAAAGCAAACGCTGGATGAGTGCTTCTTCCTCCTTCCGTTCGTGCTGGGATGCGACCCTCAACGCCCGTTGTTTGACCTCGTTCACCGGGAGATCCATCTCCCCGGCGAAAACCCCCGCCAAACGTTCCCGCAGATAACTGTGAAGATGATCTAGGAAACGGGGCACTACCTTTCCCTCGGCCCCCTCCGGCCCCCCGACGATAAGCCTATCGAAGCGTTGGCGTTCGAAGTGGTGCAAAAGGAGTTCGGCCACTTCCTTGAAGTGCCGATGGACGTGGTCGGTGATATGGCGTTGGATCTTGCTTTCTCGCCAGCCGGCCCAGGGGCCGGTTCCCACCGCCGTCCCCCGGGCCGCACGTCCCTCCCCTTCAGAGTTCCAACCAGGGGTTCCGCTTTCCAATATCCCGAGCTCCTCCTCGATCTCCCCGAGGTACATGTCGAAAACCCTGGCTCGTTTCCGGTCGATGAGAACAACACAATACCGGTTGAACTCATCGAGAAGTACGGTGAGGGGGCGGATGTAGGGGTCAGGATCGACATAGAGGCGGCTCGGGAGGGCCACGGGGAGCCGATATTCCTGGAAGAATTCCTCCCCGGTGGTGAAGATGGCCAAAAGCCGGGTCCGTTCCGGGGGTCGAAGTTCGTCCACGTACCCTTTGAGTGTCTCGAAGATCGCCTCGATCCGGCGAAGGAACCCTTTTTCAAGACCCGCGGCCTGGAGTTTCTCCCATTTCTCGTGGATCAGCGATCGAAGTTCGGATTTGAAGGGCCGGGGTGGGGTAACGTTGAGGTAAAGGCTTACCACCGGCCCCCCTTTTCCTACCAGGTCCTGGAGGGATTGGATATCCCTTTCCCGGATGGGATCCATTCAGCCCTCCTTGGGATATAGTCCCACCAGCCCAGAGGGTTCCGGTCGGCGCTCCATGACTATCCCCGGGAGCTCAACGATCACCACCTCGGCGGTATTGTGGACGGTGGCCTTCATCAGGTGTCCACCCAAGGCAGACCCCCCTTCCTTTGCCACCACGGTGTGGGCATGGATGACGCCCTTCCCCTCCCGTTCGCCGAAGTTGCCCTGCAACGAGAGGAGTTCCACCGGCTCATCCACACGCTCGCGTACGTATTCCTTCCCGTTCCAATATGCCATCTCCAGGTTGCGCAGCATGCCCACCCCGCTGAGGATCGCGCCCGCCTTGATCCCCAAGCCGAGCAACGCCTCGGGGAATTTTTCGCCATCCTCAAAACGAACGACGAGGAAGTTCCCGCTTTTCGCCTTTATCATCGGTGCCTCCTTTGGGAAACTTCAAGTTCCGGATGAAGCTGGGGAGAAGAGCCTTTTTGCCGCCGAAAGCTTTTCCTCGTTTTCCGCCAATAATATTACTACGTCATCCGGCGAAAGAAGGGTTTCGTCGGTGGGAACCGTGGCCTTTCCTTCCCTGATTATGAGGGGGACGATGGTTCCCTTGGGAAGCCTCAGCTCCCCGAGCCTTTTCCCCGCCAGGGAGCCGGGGGATAGTTCCGCCATGCGTGCTCCACCTGACACGGCTACGGAAAAGTCCAAGGCTTCTGTGCCAAAGATGTAGCCCTGGATTTCGTTCGCCGCCGAGATGACGGGGGAGACCACGATGTCCACTCCCGCCGTCTGGCACGCGGTGCGCAGGGCGAGGTCGTTCAGCACCACGATGGCCCGTTCGGCCCCAGCCTGCTTGGCCAAGATCCCCACCACGGTGTTGATGGGATCCGATCCCGTGGCGGCCACCAATACCGCCCCTTGGACCCCAGCCTCCCCGAGGAGCTTCGGATCCGTCCCGTCACCCCGCAGTACCAGGGCGTCGTAGCGATCCGCGGCCTCTTTGCACGTGGCCTCATCGGAGTCGACGAGAACCAGCTCCACCCCTTTCTTTCCGGAGAGCTCCTCCGCCAAGCGTTTCCCGAGGGACCCGAGTCCCACGATGATCACTTTCACCGCCATCTCACCGCCTTTCGGAAGAAAAGAAGAATTGGAAAGATCTCCAGTCTTCCCATCCACATAAGTAGCATTAGGGTCAATTTAACCCCCGCCGGAGCCCCGGGGCGGGCTATCCCCACCGAAAGCCCCACCGTTCCCTGGGCCGAGGCGGCCTCGAACAGGGAGTCGGAGAGGCCGTATCCCATGAGGGAGAGGGCCAGGGAAGCGGCCACGAGAACACCCAGGTAAAGGACCACGTACGCTGCGATCTCCAAGGCCTCGTCGGGGGAGAAGGCTCGGCCGAGGAATTTGAAGGGGACCTGGGCGCTTCCGGGGAGGCGTGCCCGCTTGATCGCCCACCCGATCAGGGCCATGAGGCCCAACAGGCGGAACAGCTTGATCCCTCCCGCCGTGG
>MTNL01000020.1 GCA_002010365.1 Candidatus Acetothermia bacterium JdFR-50
ACCCAGCCAAGAACTTACACCGCCGGGTTGTATAGATATCCACGGACGGCGCGATGAGGACACGGTGGACCTCGAGGTCCTGTGAAGCCATGAAAGGGTGAGGAATAAAAGGGTCAAGGCTACCACGGGCCAATCGCCGATCCTCGCATAAACGGTGCGATAGGAGGGAAGCGGGACCTCCAGGACAAGGATCCCGCTTCCCCCTTCGAGTACACCGAGAAGACGTCCATCCGGGCCAAAACCGCCGGTAACGCCAGTGACGGCTGCCTGTAAAAAAGCTCTCCCCGTCTCCGTTGCCCGCAAAGCCCCACAGGCGAAATGCTCCCAGAGGATCCGACTACTACCGAACCACGAATCATTGGTCAGAGCAATGAGGACTCGGGCTCCATCGAGGATGAGAACCCTCGCCACACTGGGGAACATGGATTCCGAGCAGATCATCACGCCATAGTGACCTGCAGCGGTGAAACCCTTGCCCGGGGCGACGTTGCGGGGAAGAAAGAGATTCAATAAATCGCTCATCCCAAATTTTTCCCACAACGAACGAAGCGGAACGTATTCTCCAAAGGGAAGAAGCCGCACTTTCCGATGGACGGACACGACCTCCCCGCGGGGATGGAAGAGGAAGGCCGTGTTGAAATACCTTCCCCCAAAAAAGCTCCACGATCCCACAATGATAGGGGCTTGTAGACGTTTTGATTCGGCGATAAAGAGAGCCCGGAGAGAGGGGGAGCGGTCCAAAATCGCGGGAATCGCGTCCTCGGGAAAGACCACGAGATCTACCCCCGAAGGAGCCCGGGAGAGGAGAACTCTGTAACGGCGAAGAAGCTCTTCGGGGATGATTTCCAATCGCTCGGTGAGGCCGATGCCCGGCTGTACCAACGCAACCTTGACCCTATCGACTTCTTTGGGAACTCCCCAAAGGGACCCAAGCAACGCGAGGAAACATAAAGGGAAAAGGGCGAGAAAAAGAAAGCTTCTTCGGCGTCGCGTGAGGGCGTAAGCCAGAAGAGCATTGGTCAAAGAGACAGCCAAACCGAGTCCCCATGGTCCCAGGAAACTTGTTGTCCGCAAGAACCAGGTTCCCACAAAGGCAAGGGGGGTTGTGCCGAGGGCCACCCCCCATGCACCGCTGCTGCGGAGGATCTCCAAAAGCGTCCATAATCCTGCCAGTCTGAGGGGAGGACCGCCTTTTCCCAATGCCCCGAAGATACCGCTCCATAGAGCTCCCCATACGGCCATTCCTGTCAGCGATAGGATCGCTATGGGTAGGCCGAGGACGTCTCTCAGTTCAAGGAGGCCCATGAATTCCAAGATCGAAAACAGGGCACCGAACACCGCTCCCAGAACGATCCCTCGTCCCCATCGTTTTTCGACGGATAGGACTCCAAAAAGGGGAACCAGTGAGAACCATACTAACCACCCAAATCCTGGGAAAAAGGAAGCCCAAAGGAGAACAGAGCTCGACACAGCTCCGAAAAGCTTTAGGGGAAACACCTCTTTGACCATTATAATCCCTTTTGCCATGCATCCCGTTTTCATCCGCATAGGTCCGTTGGAGATCCGGTATTACGGCCTCATGTATCTCATCGCCTTTGTGGTGGGTTTTTTCCTTATCCGCAGAGAGGTACGCCGCCGGGGCCTCCCTCTCTCTACCGAGGATCTGTTGGACATCTTTCTTGTCACGATCCCGTTGGGGCTTTTAGGAGCCCGGCTTTATTATGTCTTTTTCCGGCTTGACTTCTTCCTCTCCCATCCCGTCGAGATCCCCGCCATTTGGCACGGGGGACTCGCCATCCACGGAGGGCTCTTGGGCGGAGCTTTGGGCCTTTGGATAGGGTCTCGGTGGAAGCGGGTCTCCATCTGGGAACTCGGGGACTGTGTCGTCCCCGCGGTGATCTTGGGACAAGCATTGGGGAGGATCGGGAACCTGATGAATGGGGATGCGTATGGCCTTCCGACCACTTTGCCGTGGGGCATTGTGTTCCCACCGGAATCGCCGGCGGGGCAAGCATATCCAGGTATCCCCCTCCACCCCACCATGATTTACGAACTGATCGGCAACCTGTTAACATTTGGACTCCTTTGGCGTCTGCGGCTTCGACCTGCGAAACCGGGATTTCTCACCGCTGTTTACTTCATGAGCTATTCTGTTGTCCGCGGATTGGTGAGCATCGTGCGGGGAGACTCGCTATGGTTGGGTCCCATACGCGCAGCCCATGTGGCTAGCCTCCTTCTCTTCCTGGGGTTTGGGGCTTGGTTGTTCTATTCCCGTTTATGGGAACCAAAAAAGAAGACTTCATCGCCCGGATCAAACCACTAAAGCGAACGCCGCCGCATCCAGTATGCTTCCTGCAGGCCACCCTTATCGAGGGCCCTCCAGGTCCGAGAAGGGAATTCTTCCTCCAACGCCAAAGATTTGGGCAAGGGCCTTCCTGGTTTACGCCGCGAGAGCAAGCCCGAGGACCATCGTGGCACATGGAAGCAATGCGGAGACATTTTATTCCCCTTTGCCCCGCTAAAGGGAAGTTGCCCAGAGGTGTTGGGAAGGTTGGAGCCTTTGGGAAAGAGATTGCTCCATCCGCCTAACCGTTTAAGAACTTCACATTATTTTCACTTTCCTCAATCTTTCGAGAAGTCGCTCTCAAGCAGGCACTCCGTATGGCACAAATGATCGGAGATCTTCCGGATGATGAAAGAACGCCCGAAGTAATGCCGGACCCTAGACATTGGCATTGAAGGGAACCCATCAGGCCTCCAGCGTTACCTTACCATGCGAACAAGACACACCCTCCTCAGTAGGATTCGGAAGTTGCGGAAGCCTCAACCGGTGAAGAAAGAGCGGGGAGGCTGGATAACACCGCCTCCTAGGCGGTCTCCGCCGCCCGGTAAAGGGAGGCCATGGTCTCCGAGGCATCTGGTATTAACCCTACCCACACCTTCTCCGCCTTACTTTGGTATCCGGTAAGCGGTGGAGAAGGCGAGGGCGAGATCGCCGGAGCCCGGGGAGAAGGGGTGCGTCTGTGGCCAGGACATCGGTCACGGGACGGGACTCTATGACGGAGAGGAACCCATCGTCGCACTGCAGGACCACCGAATTGATGAAGCGGCCCCCCGGATGCCGGGAGAAGGTCCAGGCGATAAGGACGTCGGCGCAGCGGAAGACGGCCAGTGTCTTGGTGAGGAGGACCGAGGTCTCCAGGGTCCAGGTGTGGAGGATCTACCATAGCCCCACGACTTTCCCGTATCCGTCGCCGGGAGGACTGCCGTGACCCCGTCCGAATCGCGTCCTCCCCAAAATCCCTATTGCAGATAGGGGAGCTGGCGGTCCGCGAAGAGCCGGGGAATCCCCCCTTGTGTGCACGAACACCACCACCTCGTCCGGCCGGAAAAGGCCCTTCCGCGCCAGGTCCATAAGGCCGGCCATGGCCTTGCTCGTTTACACCGGATCCAGGATCAGCCCCTCCCGGCGTGCCAAAAGCCTTATCGCCTCGAGCCCCGCCGGAGTGGAAATCCCGTAGCCTTCCCCCACGTACTCGTCGAATATCAACGACTCCCCGCCGGGGATATCCTCAGACAGTCCGAGGAACTCTAAGGTTTTCTCCCAACCCCGCTTCAGCAACTCCACGAGGAAGTCCTTGGGTCGAGAGATGCTGATCCCCACTACTCTGGCCTCGCCATGGCAGTAAAGGAGGCTCCCCAGGAGCAACCCCAGCATGGTCCCAGCTGTCCCGCAGGCCACCACGAACCAATCCGGGGCGAGGTTCAGCTCGTGCAGCTGGTTTACCACCTCCCGTACGCAGCCCGCGTACCCGAGGGCCCCGTGCAGCGGCCGGCAGCCGTTGGGAATGTAATAGGGGACCTCGCCCCGGGCGGAGAGGGCTTCCCTCAGCTCCTCGACCTTTTCCTCAAGGGGGCTGTCCTTGCCGTACGAATCGCCCTCGACGTAATGGATCTCCTCCACCCCCAAGAGCACGTCCACCAGCAGGTTCCCGGTGGCGGTCTCCGGTTCCTTCCCCACCAGTACGAGGTGGGTCTTCATCCCCAGGCGGTTGGCCGCGGCGGCGGTGAGGCGGCAGTGGCCGGACTGGACCCCGCCGGTGGTGATAACCGCGTTGGCTCCCACCTCCCTCGCCTCCGCCATGGCGTACCCGAGCTTCCGGAGCTTGTTTCCCCCGAGGGCAAGGCCGTTCAGATCGTCTCGCTTCACGAAGATCCCGGGCCCCCGAGCTCCCGGGACAGGGCCGTAAGCTCCTGGATGGTGGTGGGGAAGATCCCCAGGGGTATCCGCCGTACCTTCCCCACCTGCACCCCGGTCCCCTCCGCTTTTCCTACAATCTCAAATCGACCTCGTGGCACCGCTCCAGGAAACCCGCCAGGAGGTCCACTGCTGCTTGGATATCCTTTTTGTGAGCCGCCTCCACCGCGGTATGGGCATAACGGGTGGGGATGGAGAGGGTCACCACTGCCGTCCCTTCCCGCGCCAGCTGCATCGCCCCAGCGTCCGTCCCGCCCCGGGGGAGGATCTCCAGCTGATACGGAATCCCTTTCTCCTCCGCCAAGTCCACCAGGAACTGGACGAGCTTGGGATGGGAGATGGAGGTAGAGTCCTTGAGTTTGATGGCCACCCCTTTGCCGGCCTCGGTGACGCGTTCTTGGGGCTTTGCGTCGGGAATATCACAGGCGATGGTGATGTCCAGTGCCACCCCGATCTCGGGACCGATGGCGAAGGCACTGGTCCGCGCCCCGCGCAGCCCCACCTCCTCCTGGACCGTGCCCACGAAGTAGATATCGGCCCGGTGTTCCCCCAACTTCTTCAGGGCCTCGATCCCCACGTAGATCCCAACCCGGTCGTCCAGGGACTTCCCGGAGACCAACCCTCCCATCTCCACGAACTCCTGATGTAGGGTAACCATGTCCCCCACGGAGACGAGCTTTTTGACCTCTTCGGCCGAAAGCCCCACGTCCACGAACAGTTCCTTTACCTGGGGGATCTTCTTCCGCTCCTCCTCGGGAAGGATATGCACCGGCTTCACCCCGATGGCCCCGATGAGAACTCCGGACGCGGTGTGCACCCGCACCCGCTGGGCAATCAGGGTCCGGGGATCGAAGCCCCCCAGGGGCTCCACCCGCAAAAACCCCGTCTTCTCGTCGATGTAGGAGACGAGGAACCCGATCTCGTCCATGTGGGCCGCCACTGCCACTTTCGGACCTTCCCCCTTTTTGTGGGCGATGATGTTCCCCAAAAGATCCGTCTCGATCTCGTCCACGATCCCCTCAAGCTCCTCCCGGATAATGGCCCTGATCTCCTCCTCGTGGCCGGGTATCCCACTTGCCTCAGAAAGTTTCTTCAGTAGCTCCACGTATCCTCCTTTCCGTGCGTTTTTTCCGCCTTAGCCCAATGTAACATCCAAATAAAGCATACACAGGGCTCCAAGGATGAACCCCAGGGTGGCGAGGCGCTCGTGGCCCTTGCGGTGGGTCTCAGGGACGATCTCGTCCGAAATCACGTACAGCATCGCCCCGGCGGCGAACCCCATGGCGTAGGGTAGGATGGGCCGGGCTACCTTCACCGCCCATGCACCCAGGACCGCCAGAGGGATCTCCACCAATCCCGCCCTCACCCCCACCACGGCGGCGTAGAAGTAGGCCCCCATCCCCGCCCCCAGGGCCGAGACCGCTACCGCTAGCCCCTCGGGCAGGTTCTGAAGGCCGATGGCCCACATGAGGGATAGGGCGTTGTCCAAATTTCCCGAGCCGAACCCCACCCCCACTGCGAGCCCCTCGGGCATGTTGTGGAGGGTGATGGCGATGATGAAGAGCCACACTGCCTTGATGCGAGCGCTGGAACGCCCCTCCCGGCCCCTGATCAGGTGAAGGTGGGGCACCAGGTGGTCGGTGAGATCGAGCATCAGCGCCCCGAACACCACTCCAGCGATCACTGGCCAGATCCCCCCGAATTCGATCCCGGGGAGGATGAGGCTGGTGAAGCTAGCGGTGAGCATCACCCCGGCAGCGAACCCCAGCGCCCCGTCAAGAAACCCCTCCCGGGGCTTACGCCAAACCACGACGAGCAGTGCCCCCAGAGTATTGAACAGGGTGATAACGATGCCCCCAAAAAGCCCCTGGAGGATCGGATTCCCGCCGGAGAGCTTTACGAAAAGGTCACCCATCTCCCTCAGAGGATGTGGATCGCCCTGCCCAACGAGGCTTCCGCCGCCTCGGCCAATGTCTCGGAGAGGGTAGGGTGCGGACGGATCGTCCCCCCGAACTCCTCCAGGGTCATCCCGGCGTGAACCGCCAGCGAGGCCTCCCCGATAAGCTCCGAGGCCCACGGTCCCACGATCCCCACCCCGAGCACCCTACCCGTCTCCTTGTCCGCCACCACCTTCACCAGGCCCCGGTTATCCCCCAGAGTAAGGGCCCGCCCCGAGGCGGTGAAGGGGAACTTTCCGACCATCGGCTCGTAGCCGCGGTCCCGGGCCTCGGCCTC
>MTNL01000217.1 GCA_002010365.1 Candidatus Acetothermia bacterium JdFR-50
GCCGGTTGTGGAGTCGTGTTTGTGGATCCGGTCGAGATCGGCAAGCTTGGGAACGTACTGCGGGATGTGGTCCGGGCGTCCAGGTTTCTGGTTGTCCCTGGGGATCTCCCCCTCCTTTCGCCGGAATCCTTACAAACTTTGCTTCGGGAACACCGCGCTCGTGGGGCCCTCCTTTCGCTCTTGACCTTCGTCCCGGAGTGTCCGGGCAACCTTGGGGTAGTGATGCGGGACGAATCCGGGATTCCCAAGGCCATCTTGGGACCTGAGGATGTATCCCAAGGGGGTCCAGCTTATCGAGAGGTCAGTTCTGGCATCTGGTGTGCCGAGAACCTCCCCGAAGTCCGGGAGGTCCTGATGAAGGTCCCCGCCTTTGGCGTTAAATGCGAGGACTTTTTGTCCACCCTCTATCCTCGGACCTGGGCCGTGACCTGGCCCAATTCCGAGGATCTTCTGAGGGTTAATACCAGAAGGGAATTGGCCCAGGCGGAGTGGATCCTGCGGCAACGGATTGTGGCGCGGCTGCAGGAGTCCGGGGTGACGGTGGTGGATCCAGGGAGTTCCTTTGTGGGGCCGGAAGTGACCGTCGGCGAGGACACAGTCTTGTACCCCGGGGTTTACCTTTTCGGAAAAACGGAGATCGGAGAGGAATGTGAGATCGGTCCGCAGACGTACCTCGTGGACACGGTGGTGGAGCGGGGTGTTAAGGTCTGGTTCTCCGTCCTCGAGAAGGCTCATGTGGAGGAAGGGGCTCGGATCGGTCCCTACGCCCACCTCCGCCCCGGAGCGAGGATTGGCCGGGGGGCCCGGATCGGGAACTTCGTGGAGGTGAAGAACGCCGAGATCGGCGAGGGGGTTCGGGCAGGACATTTGGCCTACATCGGCGACGCCGAGGTGGGACCGGACGCCAACATCGGCGCGGGGACAATAACGTGTAATTACGATGGTGTGCGCAAACACCGGACGATTATAGGCAAGGGGGCCTTCATCGGTTCCAACGCCGCGTTGGTGGCCCCGATTACCATCGGGGAGGGAGCTGTTGTGGGCGCGGGGTCGGTGATCACCGAGGATGTACCTCCGTACGCCCTCGCCCTGGGACGCGCTCGTCAGGTGATCAAGCCCGAGTGGGCCAAAAGGAGGGGGAAGGTCGGGTGAACGGGCTCAAGATCGTGGCGGGAAACGCCAATCCCGAGCTCGCCAAAAGGATCACCGAGCTTGTGGTGGAGAAGTTCAACACCAAGTACGCGGACTTCCTGGACGAGCTCTGTCGGGATCGGCGGGGGAAGTTGGCGGGAGATGTTGTGCCGCTTAGTTTCGAAGACGTCTGGTGCGAGGCCGAGGTAAGCTATTTCCCCGACCGTGAGGTCTACGCCCATGTGGAGAAGACCGTGCGGGGACATTTCGTGTTCGTTGTCCAGCCCACGTGTCCCCCCCGTGGCGTTCCCCGGGGTCCGGAGAAACCGGGTCCCCAGACGGTAAACGACATCGTGATGGAGCTCCTGCTGCTTGTGGATGCCTTGAAGCGGGCCTCGGCGGAAAGGATCTGCGCAGTTACCCCGTATTTCGGCTACGCCCGCCAGGACCGAAAGACCGAGGGCAGGGTTCCCATCTCGGCGCGGCTTTTGGCGAACATGATCGAGCGGGCCGGGACCAGCAGGGTCCTGGCCATCGAGCTTCACGCGAGCCAAATTCAGGGGTTCTTCGACATCCCATTGGACCACCTGCGCACCGACCACCTCTTCGCGCGCCACATCCAAGCCAACCACCCGGAGTGGTTGGAGGATCTGGTGGTGGTCTCGCCGGACATAGGTGGCCTTTTCCGGGCGCGACGGGTGGCGGAGAGGTTGCACGCCCCCTTCGCCACCCTGGCGAAGCGCCGCTTCCGCGGTGGGGATCTGGAGGTGCTTTTGGTCATCGGTGAGGTGAGGGGGAAGAAGGTGCTGCTTGTGGATGATATCCTTTCCACTGGGGGGACCCTCATCCGGGCCGCGAACAAGCTCTTGGAGGATGGGGCAAGGGAGGTGTACGCAGCCTGTACCCACGGGATCTTCGCTGGCGATGCCCTGGAGCAGATCGAGTCCTCACCCTTGAGCCGTGTTGTGGTCACGGATACCATTCCGCAAGCCACCACGGCCGCACACCCCAAGGTGGAGGTCATCTCGGTGGCGGATGACTTGGCGGAAGCGATCATAAGGATCTACCTCGGCCTATCGATAAGCGAGCTTCTTGTGCGTGGCCGCTAGTGAGGAGGTAATGGGGATGGCAAAGATCACGGCGCGAAAACGATCCGACAGCGAAAGGCCCAAGGCCCTCAGGCGCCGGGGATGGGTGCCGGGGGTAGTGTACGGACCGCATCTTGAAAGCACCCCCATCGCGGTGGAGTACAAGGCCCTGGAGAGGCTTGTTTCCGAGATCACCCGCTCCACCAGGATCGAGTTGGAATACGACGGCGAGAAGCACTTCGTCTTCATCAAGGAGCTACAGCGGGATTCCATCACCGACAGGTTTATCCACGTGGACTTCTACGCCCCCGAGCCGGGCCAGATCATGTCCCTGGATGTGCCCATCCGGCTCGTGGGGACCCCAGCCGGGGTAAAGGCCGGGGGGATCCTGGAGCACATCCACGAGGAAATCCCGGTGGAGGGGCCTCTCGAAGCCATTCCTCCCTACATCGAGGTGGACATATCCGAGCTCGGTCTCGATGAGGCCTTGCTCGTCAAGGACCTCCCGCTTCCCGAGGGACTGCGTTCCCTCCTCCCCGAGGACGAGGCGGTGGTGAACATCCTACCGCCCAAGGTCCTGGTAACCGAGGAAGCCGCGGAAGAGGAGGCCGCCGAGGCTGCCGAGGAGGTGCCGGCCGAGGGCGCTCCGGCGGAGAAGGAGGAAGGGGAGTCTTGAGGGCCGTAGTGGGCCTGGGAAATCCCGGCCCCGCATACGCCCTTACCCGCCACAACCTCGGCTTCTGGGTGGTGGACCTGCTCCGGATGGAAGGGAAGTGGCATCGTGTCCTCTTCCCATGGGGTGAGGTTTTCGCGGCGGAAGAAAGGCTCCTTTTGAAGCCCCTTACCTACATGAACCGTTCCGGGGAAGCGGTGAGGGAGCTCCTCTCCCGCTATCCCCTGAAGCCCCAGGATCTCCTCCTCGTCCACGACGACGTGGACCTCCCGGTGGGGGCGGTGCGGCTCCGGGAGCGTGGTGGGGACGCGGGTCACCTGGGGGTGCGCTCCGTCCTCGGGGCCCTGGGCACGGAGGATCTGCCCCGCCTGAAGCTGGGGATCGGCCCGAAACCCGAGGGAGTGGATCTGGCTGACTACGTGCTCTCTCGACCCCTGGAGGAGGAACTGGAGAGGCTCCGCGCCGCCGCCGCCTTCGCCGCTGAGATAGCTGCGGCGTTCCTGGAAGGAGGGTACGGGGCTGCGTTGGGACATTACTCCCGGGGAGTCGCTGCCGGGAAGGGGGTATAATTTGTCCGAAGAGTTCGCTATGTACGAAAAGTTCTCCCGTGATGCCGCCAAATGGCTTGCGGCCTCCCACACCGAGGCTGAGGAGTGGCGCCACCGCTACGTTGGCACCGAGCACCTACTGCTCGCCGCGCTCCGGCTCGAACACCTGTCGGTGTATCGGTTTCTCTTGAGCCACGGCCTCACCTACGAGCGGGTAGCCCGGATCGTCGAGCGCCAGAAGGGCCGCGGCAAGCTCCACATCCCCCAAGGAGGCCTGGAGATGACCCAGAGGCTCCGGAAGGTGATGAAGATGGCGTTCGACGAGGCTCGCCGCCAGGGGGCGGAGTTCATCGAGCCCGAACACCTCCTCTTCGCTCTGCTCAAGGAAGGAGAGGGGACCGCGGCCGAGATCCTTCGGGCCCACGGGATCGACCTTCGGGTGGCCAAGGCCTACTTCCGCCACCACCGGCGCTCCGGCATGAGGGTCCGTACCGTATCCTCCCAGAGGCTTCCCGGAGAACTGGGTGAGTTCGGCCGGGACCTGGTGGAGGAGGCGGAGATGGGCCTCCTGGACCCGGTGATCGGGAGGGAGCGGGAGCTGGAGCGGGTGATCCAGATCCTCTGCCGCCGGAAAAAGAATAACCCCGTCCTCATCGGCGAGGCCGGGGTTGGGAAGACCGCCATCGTGGAGGGTCTCGCCCAGAAGATCGCCATGGGGGACGTGCCCCGGGCCCTGGCGGATAAATCCATCGTGGAGCTCGATATCGCGGGGATCGTGGCCGGGACCAAGTACCGGGGCGAGTTCGAGCAGCGGCTGAAGAACATCCTCAACCGGGTGATGGAGTCCGACAACATCATCCTCTTCATAGACGAGCTCCACACCGTGGTGGGTGCCGGGGGAGCGGAGGGGGCCATCGACGCTTCGGCGATCCTCAAGCCCCCATTGGCCTCCGGGGCGATCCAGTGCATCGGCACCGCCACCCCCGACGACTACCGGAAGACGGTGGAGAAGGACCCGGCGCTCCGACGCCGGTTCAAGACCGTTTACGTGGAAGAACCCTCGGTGGAGGAAACGGTGAAGATCCTCCGGGGACTCCGGTCCCGTTACGAGCAGCACCACGGGGTGCGGATCACCGACGACGCCCTGTGGCAAGCGGCGCGCCTGGCGGACCGTTACATCACTGACCAGTTCCTCCCCGACAAGGCCATCGACCTCATCGACGAGACCGCGGCCCGGGTGCGCCTCTCCGCCTCCGATCTTCCTCCGGAGGCCCGGGAGCTCATCGAGGAAATCACGCGTCTCGAGGAGGAGGAAGAGGAGGCGGTGGCGCACCAGAATTACGAACTAGCCGCGAAACTGCGGGACCAGCGTAGCGCCCTGATGGAGGAGCTCCGGGAGCACGAGGAGAAGCTCGAAGGCCGGGCCGAGACCCCAACGGTGGAGGGCCACCACATCGCCGAGACGGTGTCCCTCTGGACCGGGATCCCCATGCACCACCTCCAGGAGGAGGACACCGCCCGCTTGGTGAACATGGAGGAGAAGATCCACGAGCGGCTGGTGGATCAGGACGAGGCGGTGCGGGCGGTGTGCCGGGCGATCCGGCGGGCCTACGCCGGGATCAAGGACCCCCGCCGTCCCATCGGGGCGTTCCTCTTCCTAGGGCCCACCGGGGTGGGGAAGACGGAGTTGGCGCGGACCCTGGCGGAGTTCCTCTTCGGCGACGAGGACGCCCTGATCCGCATCGATATGTCCGAGTACATGGAGCGCTTCTCCGTCTCGCGCCTCATCGGTGCCCCGCCCGGTTATGTGGGGTATGAAGAGGCCGGCGAGCTCACCGAGGCGGTGCGCCGGCGCCCTTATTCCGTGGTCCTCTTCGACGAGATCGAGAAGGCCCATCGGGACGTATTCAACATCCTCCTGCAGGTGATGGATGACGGGATCCTCACCGACTCCCAGGGGCGCAAGGTCTCCTTCCGCCACACTGTCCTCATCATGACCTCCAACATCGGAGGCAAGCTCATCACCGACCAGACCTCCACCGGTTTCGGCTCCCAGGACACGGAGCAGACCTACCAGGACATAAAGAGCCGGGTCATGTCGGAAGTGAAAAAGTACTTCTCGCCGGAGTTCCTGAACCGCCTGGACGACATCATAGTCTTCCGGCCCCTTACCCGGGAGCAGGTTGGTGAGATCGCGAGGCTTCTCATCGGCCGGCTCCAGCAGCGCCTCCGCGAGGAGCACGGGATCGAATTGGAGCTTGCGGATTCAGCCTTGGATCTCCTTATCGAGAAAGGCTTTGACGCCAAATATGGGGCCCGCCCTATGAGGAGGACCATCGAGCGGCTGGTGGAGGATCCCATCGCCGAGAAGATCCTCACCAAGGAGTTCCCCGAGGGATCCACCATCGTGGTGGAGGCNGNGGGNGAGCGGATGGCATTCCGCAGGAAATAATGGCCTATGTATGCCAAAAGTGTGGTTACCGCTCGGTGAAGTGGCTCGGGAGATGCCCTTCCTGCGGGTCCTGGGATAGCTTCGAGGAGCTCACGGAGGAGAAGCCCGGAAAAGATGGGGGGGTGGAGCCGGAGAGCTGGCTCGGCGAGGAACCGCGACCCCTTCCACAGGTCCCCTCGGCCCCTCTCAAGCGCCTCTCCACCGGCTTCCCCGAGGTGGACCGGCTGCTAGGGGGAGGGCTCATCCCCGGGGCGGTGATTCTCTTCGGAGGGGAGCCAGGGATAGGAAAATCAACGCTTCTCCTCCAGGTAGCCGCCAACCTCGCCCGGGCCCACGGTCCGGTCCTCTACGTCTCCGGAGAGGAATCCGCCCCCCAGGTGAAGCTCCGGGCCGAGCGCCTGGGGATCGCCGAGAAAAGCTTGTACCTCTTCGCCGAACAGTCCCTCCCCCGGATCGCCGCGGCGGTGGCAGAGCTCTCGCCCATTGCCCTGGTGGTGGATTCCCTCCAAACGGTCCTCGCCCGGGCGGACGGGGGTGAGGTGGGGGGAATCCAGCAGGTGCGGGAGGCGGCGGCGGAGATCGCCCGGCTTTCCAAGCTCCG
>MTNL01000033.1 GCA_002010365.1 Candidatus Acetothermia bacterium JdFR-50
ATCATGTGCGCGTCAAGGGAAAGGTGGGTGTGGAAATCCTGGTCAAGGACCTTCTTGCCCTTCCCCAAGTCCGCGTCGCCTCCTGGGAAGATTTCCGCGGCTGACTCAGGCGCGAAGGGATTTCGGCCCGAAGCCTCGGGGGAGGAGTTCGCCGAGCTTGGCTTTCTGCACCTCTTTCCCTTCGGCGTCGGCCATGATGACGAGGAGATCCGGAGCGAACTCGTAAAGCACCTGACGGCAGGCCCCGCAAGGGGGGCAGGGAACCTTACCGCAGGCGATGGCGATGGCCTCGAACTCTCGAACTCCCTCTGATACGGCCTTGAACACCGCCACCCTTTCAGCGCACATCGTGAGGCCAAAGGCGGCGTTCTCCACGTTGCAGCCGGTGAAGACCCTCCCGTCTTCCGCCAAAAGCGCCGCCCCCACGGCGAACCCCGAGTACGGGGCGTACGCGTTCGTCCTCGCCTCCACCGCCCACTGTACCAATTCCTCTTCTTTCATCCATACCCTCCTTTTTGATTCGAACTATAAAGCGCCAGGTGCTCCCGGCGCTTTGTCTTCACGAGCTATGGACACGACCATTACATGCCTGGTGGCCTCAGGCCCTTGCGTTCGTACTCGCGTTTGCGGAGCTCGGCCCGCTTGATCTTGCCGGACGATGTCTTGGGGAGTTCCGTCACGAACTCGATTTCCCGGGGGTACTTATAGGGAGCGGTGATCTCCTTCACGAAGTTCTGGAGCTTCTTGGCAAGTTCATCCGAGGGCTCGTGGCCGGGGGCCAGGATCACGAAGGCCTTTACGATCTCGCCACGCTCGGGATGGGGCGAGCCCACCACCGCCGCTTCCGCCACCGCCGGATGCGATACCAGCGCCGACTCCACCTCGAAGGGCCCGATCCGGTACCCCGCCGAGAGGATGATGTCGTCGGCCCGGCCCTCGAAGAAGAAGTAACCCTCCTCATCGATCCGCACCAGGTCCCCGGTGCGGTACCACTTGCCGGAGAAGACCTCCCGGGTGAGATCGGGGTTCTTCCAGTAGCCGGCGAAGATCCCGGGGTTCCCCACCTCCACCGCCACCTCTCCGATCCCCCCGGGGCCCACGGAGTTGCCCTCCTCGTCGATCACGGTGGCGTTGGGGCCGGGAGTTGGGACGCCCATGGAGCCCGGCTTCACCGGCAATCCAGGGTAATTGCATACGAGGCACACCGACTCCGTCTGTCCGTAGCCGTCACGGATCGTCACCCCCAGGGCATCACGGAAAAAATCGATTACCTCGGCATTTAGTGGTTCCCCCGCGGAGAGGGCTTCCCTCAGTTTCAGTTTTCCCCGGTAGCTCGCCAGGTTCGGCACGTGGGCCAGGATCATTCGGTACTCGGTGGGTGTGGCGCAGAGCTTGGTGATGGGATAGCGGGAGAGGATTTCGAGATACCTCGCGGGATCGAACCGCCCGAAGAAGATGAACTGGGTGAGGCCGTGGGCGAGGCCCACCCCCACGGGGGACCAGTACCACTTGGCCCACCCGGGAGCAGTGGTGGCCCAGATGAAGTCGTCCGGGCCCACGTCCCACCAGTAGCGGGCGGTGATGACGGAGTGGCCGTAGATCCACCGGTGCTTGTGCATCACGGGCTTCGGTTCTCCCGTGGTCCCGGAGGTGAAATTTATGGTGATGGGGTCCTCGGCGATGAGGGGTACGGGATCGGCGACCGGGGCCTTCTCCACCTCTTCCTCGAAGGAAAGCCACCCATGTCTCTTTCCCCCGATGAGGATGAAGTGTTCCAACGCGCATCGGCCCCGGACCTCGTCCACCTCATCGGCGGTGGAGGCATGAGCCACTACCACCCGCGCCCCCGAGACCTCCACGCGGTACACGATGTCCTTGGCCCGGAGCATCTCGGTGCAGGGCACGGCCACGCCTCCGGCCTTGAAGGTCCCGATCTGGGCGATGAAAGCCTCGGGCAGCCGGGGGAAGATATGGAGGATGGGATCCCCTTTTCGCATCCCGAGGCGTATGAGCACCGCGGCGAACCGAGACGAGAGGTCGGAGAGTTCTTCCCACGTCAAGGTCCGCTTCTCCCCCTTTTCGGACTCCCACACCACAGCGGGCTTATCCGGGTGCTTCCGGGCGTGGGCATCCACCGCCTTTGCGATGTTGTAATCCTGGGGGATATCCCACCGGAACTCGCGCTTCTCGCGCTCGTACTCCTCCTTCGTCCAAGGCACCCTCACATCCCTCCTTTGTCCGGACTCTCCTTTGGGGTTATATCCTAAAGTCATGGAGAAGGGAAAAGCAAAGGCGGTGATGGTGCTCCACCCGGGGGCGGCCAAACGCCTCATCGCCCGGGGCGTGGCTGCTCTTCCTCAGGTAAGGCGGGCCCTGGAAAAGGGGATCGTGGTTGTCACCCTGGGGACGACCAATGCCTACGTGGTGGAGGAACTCTTAGGGCGCCCGGTGGATAAGGTATCCCACTGCGCGGGGTACATAGGCCGTGAGCTCTCCGCGGTGCCCAGGGAACGGAGGGGCCGTGAGGTGGTGCTGGATCGCGGCCGCCCGGTGGAGTTACAGCCCGAGGAGCTCTTGAAGAGGCTTTCCGCAGGGGATGTGGTCATAAAAGGGGGAAATCTCCTGGATCCCTTCGGGATGGTGGGGGTCTTCATGGCCGCCCCCAATGGTGGCACCGTGGGACGGTATATGGCGTTGGCCCTGGCCCGGGGAGTGGAGATCGTGATCCCCATATCCCGGCTGAAGAGCGTTCATACCACGGTGGTGGAGCTTGCCCGGGAGTTGGGGATCGGCCGGGTATCGCGGTCCATGGGCTTCGGTGTCGGGGTTTATCCCCTCGTGGGCACCGTGGTCACGGAGACCGAGGCGGTGGAACTGCTCTACGGCGTCGAAGCCCGGCACATAGCCTCGGGCGGGGTGGGGCTGGGAGCGGGCGCGGTGACGCTGCTGCTTTCCGGGGAGGAGGGCGCGGTGGGCCGCGCCTTCGAAGAGCTCAGGCGGCTGGCGGAGGAAGAGCCGCCGTTGGCGTTCCATGTGGACGCTGGCTGAGCCGGGCCGAGGGAAGCTGGTGGAGAAACGTTCCCGCTTCCTCTCCTTCGCGTATCCCGTGGTCACCGAAGGAGAGGCCACGGCCCGGGTTAAGGCGCTGCGGCGCGAATACCACGATGCCCGCCACGTGGCCTACGCCTACCGCGTCCTCTCCAGCGGCGGGATCATCGAGCGGGCGGACGACGCTGGAGAACCGGTCCGCTCCGCCGGTTGGCCCATCCTGGAGCTCCTGCGGGGCAGGGATTTGGTGAATGTCCTCGTGGCGGTGGTTAGGTACTTCGGCGGGGTGAAGCTGGGGGTCGGGGGCCTGCGGCGGGCTTATCGCGATGTCGCTGCCCTGGCATTGGAGGATGCCGACATCACGGGGTTCGTCCCCAGGGAGGAGATATGTCTTGTCTTTTCCCCGGACCACTCGGGACATGTTTACCCGCTCCTTTCCCGATTGGGCGGCGTGGTGCGTTCCCACGATTTCGTGGGCGGGAGGGTCGTCCTGCGGGTAGGGATGCCCAGGGATAAGGTGGCCGAGCTCCGGGAAATGGCCCGTCCATGGGGCGAGGTTCGGCCATTAGAATAGCCCGGCTATGTTCGATTTTCTGGAGGGAGAGGTCGTTGCCGTGGGAGAGGAGACCGTGGTCCTTCAAGTAGGTGGTATGGGGTTTAGGATCTCGGTGCCGAAACGCACCGCTTCCGAGCTCGCCGGCTTCGTCCGGCTTTACACCCATCTCCTCCCGGGCGAGGATGAGTTCCACCTCTACGGGTTCGCCACCCCCGAGGAGCGGGATATGTTCGTGGGGCTGCTGTCCGTGCCCCAGCTCGGACCACGGTTGGCCTTCCGGCTGGTGGCCGCCATGCCCCCCGAGGAGTTCGCCGCCGCCATCCGCCGAGGGGACCTCTCGGCCCTGGAGCAGGTGAAGGGAATCGGCCGCCGCACCGCCCAGCGGATCATGGTGGAGCTTTCGGAACGGCTCGCTAAGGTGGTCCCCGCGACCCCAACGCCCATCTCGGAGAAGGAGACGGTGGTCCTGAGGGCCCTCACCTCCAAGGCCCTGGGGTTCTCCGAGGTCGAGGCCCGCAAGGCCCTGGAGGCCTTGCGCAAGGAATGTCCCCCCGATGCCGCCGTGGAGGAGATGATCCGTCGAGCCCTGCGGATCCTCTCCCGATCATGAGGGTCTTGAGCTTGGATATAGGGGAGAAGAGGATCGGACTCGCCCTCTCCGACGAGACCGGCACCATCGCCCAAGGGAAAGGGACCTATCGCCGCCGCGCCCTCGCCGATGACCTGCGATACCTGGCGGCGAGGATCCAGGAGTGGGGGGCTGAGCGGGTCGTGGTGGGCCTTCCCCTGAACATGGACGGGACGGAGGGGGAACAAGCCCGGATGGTGCGGAAGTTCGCACGGGCCTTGGAGGAGGTGGCCGGGGTGTCGGTGGAGCTGTGGGACGAGCGCTGGACCACCGCCGAGGCGGAGAGGGTACTGCTCGAGGCCGACTTGAGCCGCCGGAAACGCCGGGCGGCGCGAGACGAGCTCGCCGCCGTCCTCATCCTCCAGTCCTGGTTGGATGCCCATCGCGATGCGGGCTAATCCGTTTTGACTCGGGGGGCGATTCCGCGTGGGTAATATAATGGCGTCATGAAGGTCACTTTCGTCGGTGCCGCCCAGACGGTAACGGGATCCTGTCATTTGGTGGAGGCGAACGGCCTAAGGCTCCTCTTCGACTGCGGCATGTACCAGGGCCACGATGCCGCCCGCAATCGCGAGCCCTTTCCTTTCGACCCCCAAAAGATCGATTATGTGATCCTCACCCATGCCCACCTCGATCACTGCGGCATGATTCCCCGTTTGGTCAGGGAGGGTTTCCGTGGCCACGTGATCTCCACCCGTCCCACCGCCGACATCGCCCGGCACATCCTGTTGGACGCCGCCCATCTGCAGGAGGAGGAAGCGGAACGCGAGGCCCGGCGGGCCCGCCGCCGCGGGGAGCCGCCCCCGGAGCCGCTGTTCGACGTGGGGGATGCCCTGGCGGCCATGGACCACTTCTCCTTGCGGATCGAGTACGGAAAAGAGCTGAAATTGGACCACGGGGTCTCGCTCATCCTCCACGACGCCGGCCACATCTTGGGCTCGGGGATCGCCGAGCTCCGTGCGGGAGGAAGGGTCCTGGTCTATACCGGGGATCTCGGCTCCTGGGGACGTCCCATCGTGCGCGATCCCTCCCCGGCACCGCCGTGCGACCTCCTCGTATCCGAGGGCACCTATGGGGATCGACCCCACCGCTCGTTCGCCGAATCCGTAGCGGAGTTCCGCGACGCCATAAACACCGTCCTCGGCCGGGGGGGATCCGTCCTGGTCCCCTCTTTCGCCCTGGAACGGACCCAGGAGGTTCTTTACGTGCTCTACGGGCTCTGGAAGAAGGCGGAGATCCCGCGATCGGCGCGGATCGTCTTGGACTCGCCCCTGGGGAGCGCCGTGACCCGGGTCTTCTCCAAATATGCGGACTGGTTCGATAAGGAAGGACGAGAGCTTTTTTCCCACCCCGAGAACCCCTTTCGCTTCCCCGCCCTCTCCGTCACCCGCTCCGTGGAGGACTCCAAGCGGCTGAACCACGTAGGGGGTGGGTACATCATCGTCGCCGGAAGCGGGATGTGCACGGGGGGGCGGATCGTGCACCATCTGCGCCACCGCCTCTGGCGCGAGGAGGACGGGGTGGTGTTCGTGGGGTATCAGGCCCGGGGGACGCTGGGCCGAGCCATCGTGGAGGGGGCGAAGACGGTCCGGATCATGGGCGAGGAGGTCGCGGTCAGGGCACGTATCTGGACCATCAACGGCTTCTCCGCCCACGCCGACCGGGAGGAGCTCCTACACTGGATCTCCGGGGCCGAGGCGGGACAGGTGGTCCTCGTCCACGGGGAGGAACACGCCCTCACCGCCCTCGCCGCGGGCCTCGCCTCCCGCGGCATCGAGGTGACGATCCCCTCCCCCGGCGATTCCCTCGAGCTCTGAAGCCGGGGCCGCGTCGATGACGAGGTTCAGGGCGCCCACCCGGGAGGAGATCCTTGCGGGGCCGACCCTCCGTACTATGTTCCGGATCGGGGGGCCGGCGGTCCTCTCCGCCTTCATCTTCACGCTTTACAACCTGGCGGACGCGTTCTGGATCGGGCGGTTGCCGCCCCAAGAGTCTGGGGCGGCGGTGGCGGGGATCCAGGTCTCCTGGCCCATCGTATGGTTCCTGATCTCCTTCGTCTCCGGGTTCGGTGGGGCGGCGGTGAGCGCGTTCGTCTCCCAATACATCGGGGCGGGGCGCTTCCGCGAGGCCAACCGCGCCTTCAATCAACTCTTTTCCGTGGCGGTGCTCTCGGGGATATCGCTCGGGGCCCTGGGGTTCGCCATCTCTCCCTGGCTCCTCTCGGCACTTGTCCGGGAGGGTGGGGTGGCCGAAGCCGCGA
>MTNL01000041.1 GCA_002010365.1 Candidatus Acetothermia bacterium JdFR-50
CGATATCTATGCCTACCCTAACCATCGTATAAGGCGCCTCCGCTCTGCTCGGACTATGCATAAGATCTCCTCCACCGCCTCCCCGAGCTCCGCATTCACCACGAGGTAGTGGAACTCCGGGATCGCTTTGATCTCCTCCCGGGCGATCCGGAGCCGCTCGGCCAACGCCTCCGGTGATTCCGTCCCCCGGGCCCTGATACGGCGCACGAGTTCCTCCCAGCTTGGGGGTACGAGGAAGATAAGGACCACGGGGTGGGATATCCCTGCCCGGGCAATGGCCAGCGCCCCCCGCACCTCCACGTTCAGGACCAGATCCGTACCGCCGGAGAGCTTTCGTTCCACCTCCTCCCGGGGCGTCCCGTAGAGGTGTCCTTGATACTCGGTCCACTCAAGAAGCTTTCCCTCCTCTCGGAGCCGCAGGAATTCCTCACGCGATACGAAGTAGTAGTCGCGGCCGTGGACCTCCTCGGGGCGCCGGGGGCGGGTGGTGGCGGAGACGGAGAAGGAGAGCCGCTGGTCGCGGCGAAGGAGCTCGTTTATCACCGAGGACTTCCCCGCCCCCGAGGGACCGGCGATCACGAAAGCGATCCCCCGCTCCCCCTGGATCCCCCAGCCTGGAGGGAGGAAATCCCTCATTCCACGTTCCGCGCCTGCTCCCTGATCCGTTCCGCACATAATTTCAGCTCCAAAGCCACCTCTCCCAGGGGGACTCCCCGGGACTTGGCGGCCAAGGTGTTCGCTTCGCGCCCGATTTCCTGGGCCAGGAATTCCAACTCCCGTCCTGTCGGACCTTCCTGTGTGAGGAGGTCCCGCAGGCGCGAGAGGTGGGCTCCCAGGCGGTCGAGCTCCTCCCGGACATCGGTGCGTTCGGCCCAGAGGGCCACCTCCAAGGAGATTCTGGCTTCATCTAGCATCCTGAGCTCCGCGAGCCTCTCCTGGATCCTTCTCGCAAAGGCTTCCTTGGCTCCGGGGATCTCGGCCTCGGCTCGGGCGATGAGCTCTTCCAGGATCTTGGCCTCCCGTTTCAACGCAGCTCTGAGCTTCTCCCCCTCCCGGGCACGGAAAGTGGCGAGGGCCTCGCAGGCCGCCGCCAGGGCCTCCCGGATCGCGGGCCAGAGACACTCTTCCTCCGGGGGTTCTTCCTGCACAACCCCCAGCGAAAGGAGCGTCTCCAGTGTGGGGGCGTCACAGCCCAGTTCCCGGGCGAGATCAGAGAGCTCCCGCCACATGGCCTTGGCGGCCTCCCGGTTGACCACCCGTGGGCGCCGTAAGCCTTCGAACTGAAGATTCACGTTCACATCGAAGCTTCCCCTGCTAAAACGGTTTTTTATGAACTCCTCACACTTGATGATGAGCCCCGGGAGGTCGGGGAGCCCCCGCACCCGTACCTCGATGAAGCGATGGTTCAGGCTTCGAACATCCACCTGAACCGAGAAATCTTTTCCGGAGGCAGTTCCGCGGCCGAAGCCGGTCATGCTCCGCATCCCGTCCCCCGGAAGAGGACCGCCGCGTATCCCACCACCTCGGCGGTATATCCCGAGACCTCGCCCGAAGTCCGGTAGGAGATGAGCACCGGTTCCAAGCCCAGGGCCTGGGCCGCGGCTACCAAGATCCCAATGGCTCCCACACCGCAGATGCTGATATCGCGCTCACGGACTACGTGGAGAAAACCCTCCAGGTCCAACTCCAGTATCCGCTCCAGGGCCGCCCTGTCCTTCTCCACCGCGGTCTCATGGGGCTCGTAGTGGGAGAAATCGCTGGACGCGATGATCCATATCCCCTTCCCCTTGACGAGATCGACGAGCCCCGTGGCGAACTCCCGGATCAGCCTCGCGTCGTGGGTCAGCACCACCGCGGGGACGATGGGCACCCCGTTGAAGAGGTACTGTATGAAGGGGAGCTGCACTTCCACTGAGTGTTCCCGCATGAACGCCCTCTCCTCCCGCACCACGCCCGGGAGCTCCGCCACGGCCCGCAGCAGTTCCACCTCCACTGGCACCTCCCCCAAGGGGGTGAGCCAGGGCTCGGGCCCGGGAACGGTGATCTCCCCTCCGTAGCCGGTGTGGTTGGTACCGAATATGATCGCAGCATCGGGTTTTCCCCCTTGGGCGGCTGCGCGATACCCCGCCGCAGCCACGGTGCCGGAGTAGAGGTAACCCGCGTGGGGGAGGATAAAGCCCAGGGGTTCCGATAGCGGTTTCCCCTGCGGCACAAGCTCATCGGGTACGGTCTCGAAGAGTCTCCGCAGCTCCTCTGCGAGGGTTTCCCGCGTTCCCGGGTAGAAGGTGCCTGCTACCGCCGGATAACGCATGCTTCCCCTTTCACGTCAGTTTCGGCGGGAGGACGATCTTTCCATAGTTTTTTTCGTATTTCTCAATGTTTTCCCCGATGGCCTGGTGCAGCCTTTTCATGTGCCCCGGGGATAGGATTACCCGCGAGACCAAAAGGGCCTGTCCCCCCTTTGGGGTCTGGGTGCGGGGGTCCAGGAACAGAAAGTCAATCACGAATTCTTCTTTTTGATGAGAGACCACGGCCAGGTTAGCGTAGACACCCTTTCTGAGCGCTGGCTCGGCGATCACTTGCATCTCCCGTTGCATCCGCTATCACCCCCTCGCTGAGATCATCTTAACGGTCGTGTTTCGAAACGCAATTCCGTGGGGATATCGTGGGGAACAAAAGTGCCGGTGGGATTTGGGTTGAACTCGCCCAATTGACCGGCTTTCCGCCGCGCGCTAGAATCATGCGACGTCGTGCGGAACGTCCCAAGCTAAAGGAGGGCAGATATGGAAATCCTCAAAGTCGCGTCCACCTCCAATCCCAATGCGGTTGCCGGTGCGATCGCCGGTGCGTTGGAGAACGATGGGATCGTCGAGGCCCACGCTATCGGCGCGGGCGCGGTGAACCAGGCCGTCAAGGCCATCGCCATCGCCCGCCGTCTCATCGAGCGTGAAGGCGAGACGGAGATCAAGGTCATCCCCGGCTTCATCGATGTGGAAATCGGTGGAGAGCTCAAAACCGGGATGCGGTTCATCATCGAGAAATAGGGAGGATGCGCCTTGAGGCCCTGGCCAGGGCCGCTATCGCCGATGCCCTAGCGAGGCTTTCCTTCCCTGCGCCATCCGGGGAAATCCCGTTGGAGAGGCCGGAGAAGGCCGAGTATGGGGATATCTCATCACGCATCGCCTTCCTCCTGGCGAAGGAGCTGCGGAGGCCGCCCCAGGAGATAGCCCAGGACCTGGCGGTGGCTGTTTCACATCCCGACATCGCCGCGGCCGAAGCAGTCGGCGGATTCCTCAACCTGCAGGTGCGGCCCGAGGCCCTGCGGAGGATCCTCCGCGAGGTCATCGCGGAAGGAGAACGCTACGGGGAGTGGGACCTAGGCGGGGGGAAGCCGTTTCAGGTGGAGTTCGTCTCCTCCAACCCCACCGGTCCGCTCACCGTGGGCCATGGCCGCCAGGCCGCCCTTGGGGACGCCCTCGCCAACCTCTTTTCCGCCCTGGGCTGGGACGTGACCCGCGAGTATTACCTAAACGACGAGGGACGCCAGATAGAGCTTTTGGCCCGTTCCCTCTGGGTCCGGTACCGCCAGGCGTTGGGGGAGGACGTCTCCGTCCCCGAACAAGGCTACCACGGAGACTACCTAGTTCCCATTGGGAAGGAACTGGCCTGGGAGTGGGGCAACCGCTACCCCGAGTGGACCCCTGAGGCGGCGGAAGTCTTCCGAAGGGTTGCGGTGGAGCGGATGATGGCCATGATCCACGAGGACCTGGCCGCCATCGGCGTCTCCTTCGACGTCTGGAGCAGGGAGGGTGACCTGCATCGGCGGGGCCTGGTGCGAGAGGTCTTCGAGTCCTTGCGGGAAAAGGGCGCGGTATACGAGAAGGACGGCGCCTATTGGATGAGATCCACCGCGTATGGCCTCGCCCGGGACCCCGTCCTCATCCGCTCCGACGGCACTCCCACCTACCTCATGGTGGACATCGCCTACCATGTGGACAAGTACCGCCGCGGATTCGCTCGGGTGGTGGACGTCCAGGGGGCCGACCACATCGAGGAGCAGCAGCAGGTAAAGCTGGCTCTCCGGATCCTGGGGTACCCCGAGGATTTTCTCCACTACTGCGTGCACCAGTTCGTGACCCTGAAGGGGCGCGAGGGAATCGAACGGATGTCCACGCGGAAAGGGAGATTCCTGCGTTTGAAGGACCTCATCGACGAGCTCGGCCGGGACGTGGTGCGGTACTTCATGGTACGGAGAAAGCCCGAGGCACACCTCGTCTTCGATATGGAGCTTGCCAAGAAGACATCCATGGAGAACCCTGTCTACTATGTCCAGTACGCCCACACCCGCATCGCCTCCATCTTCCGTGAGGCAGAGAAGAACGGCGAGCTTCCGCGGGATTTCGGCACGCGTCACGCGTCATGGGTCGCGGAGATGGACTTGTCGCCCCTTGCGGATCCGGACGAGCTCACCCTCATCAAGGAGCTCGACCGATTCCCGGACGTGGTGAGGAAAGCGGCGGAGAGTTACGGGCCACACCTCCTCTGCGAGTACCTCGAGGAGCTAGCGGGGATCTTCCACCCTTACTACAACCGGGTGCGGGTCCTGGGGCAAGGGAAGGCGACCCCGGCGCGGCTGGCGCTGCTGCATGCGTTGCGGACGGTGCTGCGAAAGGGGCTTTCGCTCCTTGGGGTCTCGGCCCCGGAGGTGATGTGATGGGACTCTTCGAGCGGCTTCGTTCCGGGCTCAGAAAGACCCGCGAGGCTTTTCTCTCCCCCCTGGAGGAGACCCTCAAGACGCGTAAGAGGCTCGATCGTGATTTCCTCTATGAGCTGGAAGAGCTCCTCATCCTCGCCGACGTAGGACCGGAGCTTGCCGAGGAGATTGTGGGCAAGCTGGCCGAAAAGGACACCGGTTCCCTCTCCCCCGAGGGGCTGGAGGAGGCCCTGGAGGAGGAGATCACCTCGATTTTAGCCGGTGCGGAGAGGGAGTTTCTGCCCCCGCCGGAGAAGCCGTGTGTGTTCCTCATCGTGGGGGTGAACGGCTCCGGTAAGACCACCACCGCCGCCAAGCTCGCTCACAAGTTCATGGCCCGGGGGGCAAAGGTGCTCCTCGCGGCCGCCGATACGTTTCGGGCCGCGGCCATCGAGCAGCTTCGGCGACTGGGGGAGCAAGTGGGGGCAGAGGTAATCGCCCACCGCCCCGGGGCTGACCCCGGGGCGGTGATCCACGACGCCCTGGAGCATGCCCAACGGAGGGGCTACGATTTCCTTTTGGTTGACACGGCCGGGAGGCTCCAGACCAAGGTCCCGTTGATGGAGGAACTAAGGAAGGTCCGGCGGGTGGTGGAAAAGCTCGCCGGGCGACCTCCTGACGAGCGGATCTTGGTGCTCGATGCCACCGTAGGCCAGAACGCTTTGTCCCAGGCCCGGCTCTTCCACGAGGCAGTGGGCCTCACCGGCCTTGTGATTACGAAATTGGACGGGACCGCCAAAGGGGGAGCGGTGCTCCCCATCTGGCGGGAGCTCGGGGTCCCCATCCTCTGGGTGGGCGTGGGCGAGGGGATGGAGGACCTGGTGGAGTTCCGGGCCCGCGACTTCGCCCGGGCCCTGGTAAGGAGGTAGTGGATGGCGAAATACGTGTACCGCTTCGGCGGCGGCACCGCCGAGGGTTCGGCCGCGATGAAGGATCTCCTCGGGGGGAAGGGAGCGAACCTGGCGGAGATGGCGAGGATCGGGATCCCCGTGCCCCCGGGGTTCACTATCACCACCGAGGTCTGCCGGTACTACTACGAGAACGAGGAGAAATACCCCGAGGGCCTGGAGGAAGAGGTAAAGGCCGGGATCGCCTTCCTGGAAGAGCAGACTGGAAGGAAGTTCGGCGATCCGGAAAACCCTCTCCTCGTTTCGGTGCGCTCCGGGGCCCCGGTCTCCATGCCGGGGATGATGGACACCATTCTCAACCTGGGGCTGAACGATGAGTCGGTGGAGGGGATCGCGCGGAGGATAGACCCCCGCTTCGCCTACGACTCCTATCGGCGCCTCATCGCCATGTATGGAAACGTGGTCCTGGGGTTCAAGGACGAGCGGGGCGATCCCTTCGACCGTCTGATGCAGGAATTCAAGCGGGAAAAGGAGGCGAAAAGCGACCTGGACCTTACCGCCGATGACCTCACAGAGCTGGTGGAACGCTTCAAGGACTATTACCGGGAGAAGGGTGAGGACTTCCCCCAGGACCCGTGGGAACAGCTTTGGGGTGCCATCGGGGCGGTGTTCCGCTCCTGGAACAACGAGCGGGCGATAGTTTACCGTCGCCTAAACCGCATCCCTGATGACATGGGCACCGCCGTCAACGTTCAGGCCATGGTCTTCGGGAACTTCAACGAGCGTTCCGGCACCGGAGTGGCCTTCACCCGGGACCCCGCCACT
>MTNL01000178.1 GCA_002010365.1 Candidatus Acetothermia bacterium JdFR-50
GAGGTACTCGTCGAGGCTCCCCCAGCTCCAATCGACCTCGTCCGCCAGCCGCCCGGCGGCGGCCCGCAGCTCCGGAAGGGAGGCCTCAGTGACCGGCGCGGGGGAATAACCGCAGTTCCCGATAACTTCCGTGGTGACGCCCTGAAACACCTTGCTGTCGGCGGTGGGATTCACCAGGAGGGCGAGGTCCGAGTGCCCATGGATGTCGATGAACCCAGGACAGGCCATGAGGCCCTTTCCGTCCAAGGTTCGGGCGGCCTTGGGGGGAGATCCATGGCCTACCCGCGCGATCCGGCCATCCTCGATCCCGATCCAGCCGTGGAACCACGGCCCACCGCTCCCGTCCACTATGCGGACGTTGTGGATCACGAGGTCGAACACCTTCCCTCCTTTCGGCATGGCGAAGGTCCGCCGCGCGGGGATTAAAGCTCGTCCAACACCTCCAGGACGTCCAGCTCCGTGACCCTGGCGGCCGCTCCAAGCAGTTCGGAGAGGCTGGGCCGGGTGCCCCCCTCATCCCCGGAGATGAGCTCCTTCACGTAGAGGCCCCCGTCGCAGAGGATCTCCACCTCCGCCTCGGTGGGGGATAGGAGCCTCCCCGAGATCCCGTGGACGCGCCGCACCCGTACGAGGTCGGCCCGGCGGTGGCGGACCCGAGTGGGGGTCCGCTGGCGAATCTCTCCCACCAGTTCATCCAGCGCTTGCCTGAAGTCATTTTCCTCCACCGGGGCGGCGAAGGAAATCCTGGCCCGGTAGCGCTTCCTGGCCTTGAGGTCCTTCACCTTTCTCACCAGGTCCGGGGGGGCGGGCCGGAGGTCCAGGACTTCTACCCTCTCCGCGGCCGCGCGGTTTATGCGCTCCGCCACGGCCTCCAGGTCCAGGGTGCGGCGGCGAGGACGTCCCACCTCCACCACGAACGGCCGCCCCCGCCCCAGCATCCGGGCGTCCACGTCCTCCCGTCCCGCCCCGTGCAGGTGCCCCCCCTCGCCCCCGCAGGCCTCCAGGAACGCTGGGAGGATCAGTTCTTCCACAGAAGTGGGATACATCTTCCCCGTGTAGTTACACCGCGGACATCCCTTCCCCCGGCACTCCCGGCAGGGCCAGTGGGTCTGGGGAATCCCCCGCACCAGCTTCCGGTAGCGCCCGTAGAAGTAGGCGGGGGCGATGTATACCTCTACATCCCCTTTCCACAGGTCCACGGTGAACCGGACGTGGGGATGGCGGAAATCCACCCGGGCCTCCCTCCCCTCGGCACCGAGGAGCTCCTCGAAGGCCCGACCAAGAGCCCTGTTGACGTCCCGCTGCAGGGGCTCGGCCCAAGGCGAGGGAAACCTTTTCCGCAGGAAATCCTCAACCGCCTCGTGGTAGGGGGAGAGGTGAACCCCGAAGAGGAAGGTCTCGAACTCATATCCCCGCACAAGCTCCAGGGCCTTCCGGGCGAACCCCTCCGCCTGGACGAATACATCGTCACAGACCCAACAATGCCCGGGCTCGGCGGGCTCCTCACCCCTCTCCAGGGCCCACACAACCCGCAGGGCCCTGCCCCGCTCGGAGTTCGTCAGCCCCTTCCCAAGCCGGGCGAACCGGCGCCCCAAGCACGTGTCGCAGATCGGTCCCGCGGAGAGCAGCTCGAACGCACGCTCCAACGCTTCCATCGACACGAAAGCTTAACCCCAGATGGGAAAGCGGCCCAGCATTGGGGAACGTGAGACCTGGCAGGAATCGCTCAGTGCGCGGACGCGGCGTCGAACCGAACCCCCCTTTCCCGGAAAAGCCGTAGGCAAGCGTCCACCGCTTGGGGATCGTAAAGGATGCCGCGGTTGTCCGCGATTTCTCCCAGGGCCGTGTCCAACTCCAGGGCCGAGCGGTAAGGCCGGTGATGGAAAGTGGCTTCCACCACGTCCGCCACCGCCAAGATCCGGGCCTTGAGGATGATCTCGTCCCCCCCGCAGCCTTCGGGGGTACCCTGAGCCGTCCAACCTCTCGTGATGTTGCAGCGCCATCCCAGCCACGGGCCAGGGAAAATGCACCCTTTTGAGGATCTTGTGGCCGACGATGGTGTGTTGATCCACCAACGCGCGTTCCGTAGCGGTAAGGGGGGTGGGCTTTGAGAGGATTTCCGTGGGAATGGAGAGCTTTCCCACATCGTGTAATAGACCACCGAAGTAGATGCCGCGGACCTCGTTCGAATTAGACCCAGCTCTTGGGCGATGGCTTGGGAGAGTGCGGCCATGTGGACCTGGTGACGTGCAGTGTAAGGGTCCCTCACCTCGACCGCCACGGAGAAGGCGTGTACCACCTCTTCCAACAGTTTTCCCAAACGGTGGAAGGTCTCTTTCCTGTCGGTGACGTCGCGGATGATCCCGGTAAACCGTAAACCCTCACGGCTTCGCCAGCGGGCGATGGACATCTCGACAGTGACTTCCAGTCCATCCCGGCGTAGGCAGGAAACTTCTTGAAAATCTCTCAATCCCACTTCGGCGCCCATTTTCAAAACACGGCTAAATGCGGAGACGAACTTCTTTCCATACTGGCGGGGGATGAGAAGCGTGAGGGACTTGCCCATAATTTCTTCCCGTTTGTATCCGAAAAGCTAGGTGGCCCCCTCGTTCCAGTCCACCACTTTGGCCTCGGCATCCACGGTGACGATGGCATCCTTAATCGACTGGACCATCGAGCGGTACCGTTCCTCGCTTTCCCGCAACGTCTCGATGAGCTTGACCTTTTCCGTCAGATCTATCAGGGTGCCGATGGCTACGGGACGTCCGCGGAAAGTGATGCGGCGCCCGAAGATCTCCCCGTGGATCACGGTGCCGTCCTTCCGGATCCCCCGGGCGGTATAACGAGCTGTCTCCGCCTCTCCCTTCAGGCGCCGGCGTACGTTTTCCTCCACCAGCGCCCGATCCGCGGGATTGACGAGATCCAAAAGACCTAACTTGCCCACGATTTCTTCGGGTTTGTAAGCGAAGATCTCCGCGAAGGCGCGGTTCACGTAAACGGACTTGAAATCCTGGATCAAGTAGGCACCCACCGGGGAAGCTTCGATGAGGATGCGAAAAAGCTCTTCGGACTCCCTAAGCTCCTCCAGTTCCCGCGAGAGCTGCTCAAACTCCTTTTCGTGATCTGAGGGGAACGTTCCCTTGCCGCTTCTGTGATCTCCCTCCATTATAAGCCTCAGTTTAGTTCGAAATACAAGCTATTGGCAAATGACTAACGGCCTCCCCACCGCTCCTTCCAGCGAAAGAGGAGCTCGAGGGCCTCGAGGGGAGTAAGACGTTCGGGGGAGAGTTTCCGCAACTCCTCCACGAGGGGATGTGACTCTGGGGTATAGAAAGGCAGTGCCAATTGATGGCCTTTCTTTTGGCGCGATCTCGCTTTTTTTTCTTCCCGTTCCAAATGTTCGAGCATCCGCTCGGCCTCGCGCAGGACATCCTCGGGGAGCTCGGCGAGCCTTGCCACCTGAACCCCATAGCTCCGCTCCGATACCCCAGGGATCACCCGGTGGAGGAAGATCACCTCACCCTTCCATTCCCGCACCGCTGCGTGGAGGTTCACCACTCCCGGAATCTCTTCCGCCAGTCGGGTGAGCTCCCGGTAATGGGTGGCGAAGAGGGTTTTGCATCCCACCCGTTCCACCAAATACCGGGCAATGGCCCACGCCAGGGCCATCCCGTCGTAGGTGCTGGTCCCCCGGCCCAGCTCGTCCAGGATCACCAGCGAGCGCTCCGTGGCCCCCGCGAGAATGGTCGCCGCCTCCCGCATCTCCGCCATGAAGGTGGAGAGCCCCCCCGAGAGGGCGTCGGTAGCCCCCACCCGTGTGTAAATCTTGTCGAAGATGGGGAGCTCCGCTTCCTTGGCGGGGACGAAGGAACCCATTTGGGCCAGCAGGGCGATCAAGGCCACCTGCCGCAGAAACACGGACTTCCCTGCCATGTTCGGCCCGGTGACCACGGCGAGCTTGATCTTCTCATCCATCGCCAGATCGTTGGGCACGAAATCACAAATCCTCTCCACCATCGGATGCCGGCCTTCGCGGATGATGATCCGGGGGGAGCCGGTGAAGCGTGGCCGCTGCCAGCCGTATTTCTGGGCGGCCGCTGCCAGGGACCGCAGCACATCCACCTCCGCCAGGGCCTCCCCTAGGCGCCGCAGCCGCGGAAGCTCCCCCCGTATGCGTTCCAAAACCCTTTCATAGAGGGAAAGCTCCAGTTCCTTTGCCCGGGCCTCGGCCTGGGCGAGCTCATCGGCCAGGGACTCCAGCTCCGGAGAGGTAAAACGCTCCACCCCTTTCAAGGTTTGCCGCCGGCGCCACTCCGCGGGGACCTTGGGAAGGTGGGGCTTGGTGAGCTCAAAGAAGTAACCCAGGACCTGGTTGTAACTCACCCTGAGGGTGGGGATCCCCGTGCGCTCTCTTTCTCTACGCTCCAAGGAAGCGATGGCACCGCGAAGCTCCGCCGCCTTCTTCCTCAACGCATCGAGTTGTGGAGAGTAACCCTCCCGAACGAGCCCTCCATCCTCGGGATTCGGTGGAGGCGAATCCGCCAGGAAACGTTCGAGCTCATCAGCGATATCCAGGGGAGCTTCCTCGACGGTCGAGAGATCGGCCTCAAGAAGGGAAGCTCTGCGGGGCAGATTTCGCAGGATTTCCACGATCCGGGGAAGCGCCCGAAACGTTCGCCGCAAGAGGGCAAGGTCCAACGGGGACGCCCTCCCGACCCCGATCCGCCCCAGTAAACGAGGGAGATCGCACGTGCTCCGCAGGGCCTCGCCGAGCTCCTCCAGTTCCCAGGAACCCGCGAGGGCCTCCACCGCCTCCAGCCGTTCCTCTATGGCGCCGCGGTCCCGTAAAGGATGCAGGAGCCAACGGCGCAAAAGCCTCTTTCCCATGGGAGTTTTGGTGTGATCGAGGACGGAGAAGAGGGTGATTTTTGATTCTGGCCGTAAGGGTTCGGTGAGCTCCAATCCCCGTTGGGTGAAGAAATCCAGCTCGATGGAGTCCACAAGCCCCCACGGCTTAGGAGGAGTGAGGTGCTCCACCGAATGGAGGGTTTCCCGAAGGTAGGTCAGGACAGCCCCGGCGGCCCGGGACGCCAGGGGCTTTTCCTTCAGCAGGGGCAAACTCCCGAACCTCTCCCACAGGAACCTCTCGGAAAAGGCGGAGAGCGGGAGCTCGGTGCGGACGCCCGGCACGAAGGAAGGCACCTCGATGCCTTGTGGCATGAGGACCTCCCGGATCCCCAGCCGAGAAATCACCTGTTCCAACTCGTCCTCCCGGATTTCCGCCACCCAGAACTCGCCGCTCGCGACCTCACACCAAGCCAGGCCAATGCAACCCCCTTCCCGAAGGAAGGCCAGGAGGAAGGCGTCCGTTTCCGCCTCAAGACCTTCCTCCTCCAGGACCGTCCCTGGGGTGAGAACCCGCACCACCCCACGCTTGAGAAGTTTTTTTCCCGGGCCGGGGCGCTCGAGCTGGTCACACAACGCCACCTTGAAACCCTTCTTCAGGAGTCTTTGGATGTAGACGTCGGCCTTTCTCACCGGCACCCCGGCCATGGGATGTCCGTCCCGTTGCGTGAGCGCGATTTCCAGCTCCCGGGCCACTATCTCGGCATCCTCAAAGAAGGTCTCGTAAAAGTCCCCCAAATGGAAGAAGAGGATGGCGTCGGGGTAGCGGGCCTTCGCCTCGTGATACTGGCGCATCATGGGGGTCAATTCCGCCATGGCCGAACAAGTATAGCCGTTTGGAGAGAAAGCTCCCGGGGGGAAACACTTGAGCTCGGCGGAGAAGGATGATAATTTGGGACCATGATTTGGAACGTTCCCAATGGTCTCACCTTAGCGCGGGTCCTGTTGATCCCGTTGTTCCTCTTTTTTCTCTACTCCGAACACCCCCTTTTTGGCATCTTCGCATTGGCCATCTTCGCCATCGCCGCTGCCACCGACGCCGTGGATGGATATTTGGCCCGCAGCCGTGCCCAGACGACCCCGTTTGGCCAGTTCATGGACCCCATCGCCGACAAGATCCTGGTGATGGCGGCGCTGGTTTCGTTTGTAGAACTGGGGGAACTCCCCGGGATCCCCGTGATCGCTATCTTGGCCCGGGAATTTTTGGTGACAGGGCTGAGGATCTTGGCGGTAGGACAGGGTATCGCAGTACCCGCGTCCCCTTTGGGTAAGCTCAAGACCATCTCCCACGTAGCGTTGGTGCTCGTGATCCTCGTGGGACGGCATTTCGGCCTGGGCACAATAGGACCAGAGCTCAAAATGGCCTTTCTGTACTTGGCCCTGCTTCTCGCCCTTGTCTCCGGCGGGGAGTATTTCTGGCGCGCCCGCGCCGTGTTCGCGGAGCGCTGAGAGCACTTCTTTATCCCCCGAACAAGAGATCGATTATGTCCCGCAAGGTATCGCCTTTTC
>MTNL01000155.1 GCA_002010365.1 Candidatus Acetothermia bacterium JdFR-50
GAAGGCCACCGCCGGCCCCTCAGCCTCTGCGGGATGAACGGCCACAAACGCCGTCTCCATCCCTCCAATCCCGCGTTCCACCCGGAAGCCCTCCTTCTCTAGGGCCTGGGTGAGCCAGGCCGCGGCCTTGTGTTCTTGGAAGGCGACTTCCGGGTTCTCGTGGATCTTCAGGGCGATGTCCCAGAGCTCGTCTGCGATCCCGTCGATCCTCTTCCAAACCTCCGCTTTCACTTGGGACAAGTCCATCCTCACCTCCTGGGTTACCGGGAGAGCTCGATGTACTGCTCCCGCAATGTTTGCCTTTCTTCGGGGGAGAGATCCCCCTCGGCCCCCAAGAGCGCACGGCGCCTTCTGGCACTTACATAAAGGGATATCGCCGCCGCCACCGAGACGTTGAACGATTCCACGAACCCCCACATGGGAACCTTGAAGGTACCGTCGCAGAACCCGAGGGCCTTTTCCGATACCCCCTCTTTTTCGTTCCCGAATACCAAGGCGAGCGGATCCTCCACCGGGAGCTCCTCCACGGGAACGGCTCCCTTCCCCGGCATGGCGGCGTAGATCCGATAGCCTTTAGCTTTGAGATCTGAGAAGGCTAACTCGGCCCGGCGGAAACGCTTGACGAAGAGCCATTTCTCCGCTCCCTGGGTGATGGCCCGGGAAGGTTCAAACGGAACGAGTTCCTCGATGATGTAGACATTAAGAACCCCCAGCGCCTCACAGGTCCTCAGGATCGCGGCGGCATTATGAGGGTTGGCGAAATTTTCACACACCGCCGTAAGCCCTCTGAGTCTTCCAGAAACCACCCGCTCGATCCGCTCACGGCGTTCCTGGGTGACCATTGGGTTAGGACCAGATCCCCGCGATCTCGGCCCCACACTGTGGGCAGCGGCCATCCGAGAGCTCCTCCCGCTCCACCAGGAACCCGTATCGGCGGATAAGAACCCGCCCACAGGAAGGACAGAGGGTGTCCTCCCCCTGGCCGGGAGCGTTCCCCAAGTACACGTAATTCAATCCCGCCTCTTTCCCGATCTCCCATGCCCGCACCAGGAGAGAGATGGGAGTAGGGGGGTGGGAATGCATTTTGTACGCAGGAAAGAACCGGGAAATGTGCCAGGGGATATCGAGAGAAACCCCGCGGATGAACTCCGCGATCCAGCGAAGTTCCTCATCCGAATCGTTAAGGCCCGGGATAATGAGGGTGGTCACTTCCACCCAAATTCCCCGCTGGGACATCCCCTCGATGGTGTCAAGAACCGGCTGCAACGTGGCTCCCATGTGACGGCGATAAGTTTCTTCCCGGAACGATTTCAGGTCCACGTTGGCCCCGTCCAGGTAGGGGGTGATTTCGTCCAAGGCCTCCCGGGTCATGTAGCCGTTGGTAACAAAGACGTTCTTTATCCCCACAGAGTTGGCGAGCTTCGCGGTGTCGTAGGCGAACTCGAAGAAGACGGTAGGCTCGGTGTAGGTATAGGCGATGNCCCGGGCCCCGGAGTTCTGGGCCTGCCGCACCACCTCCTCGGGCTCCACCCGCTCCCCGAAGATCCGCCCACCGTGATCCCGGGGGTACTGGGAGATGTGGTAGTTTTGGCAAAAGTCACACTTAAAATTGCATCCCACTGTGGCGAGGGAGAGGGCATCGGCGCCAGGGAGGAAGTGAAAAAGGGGTTTCTTCTCGATGGGATCCAAGGCCACCGAGACCACCCGCCCGTAAACCAGGGAATAAAGGGTTCCGTCGCGATTCTCGCGGACCATGCAGACGCCCCGCTTCCCCTCGGCGATGACGCAGCGATGGCCACAGAGGTTGCAACGCACCCTCCTATCCCCAAACGGTTCCCAAAGCATCGCCTCACGCATCGAGCTCATCTTAACGCGGGAAATTCAGGGGGACCAACCTAAAAGCGACCGAGCCGGGCGTAGAGCTTCCGCATCCATTCCCAAGCGGTAGCGACGATCTCCGAAAGTTCCGTATAGCGTGGCCTCCAGCCCAACTCCTCCATGGCCTTGCGGGGATCGGCCACGAGGGCGGGGGGATCCCCAGGGCGCCGGGGACCCTTCACCACTCGGAAATCCCGGCCGGTTACCTCCCGGCAGACCTCGATCACCTCCCGCACCGAGTGGCCCACTCCGGTACCGAGGTTGTACGCCGGACTAGCCCTCCCCTCCCGCAGCCGCTCCAGGGCCAATACGTGCGCCTCCGCCAAATCCACTACGTGGATGAAGTCCCGGATGCAGGTCCCATCGGGCGTATCGTAGTCAGTGCCGAAGATCTCCACGTGGTCCCTCACCCCCAGGGCGGCCTCGAGCACGATGGGGATAAGATGTGTCTCGGGTTCGTGCCACTCACCGATTACGCCTTCCGGGTCCGAGCCGGCGGCGTTAAAGTATCTCAGGGCCACGTACCCGATGCCATACGCCTGGGCGTAGTCAGAAAGGATCTCCTCCATCATGAGTTTGGTACGGCCGTAAGGGCTCTTGGGGCGCTTGGGGTGATCCTCCGGAATGGGGAGAACCTCAGGATCGCCGTACACGGCGGCACTGGAGCTGAAGACGATCTCCTTGACTTCATGGGCCCGCATGGCCGAAAGCAGGTTCAGGGTCCCCACCACGTTGTTGTAGTAGTAGACCTCTGGGTTCTCCACCGATTCCCCCACTGCGGTCCTGGCGGCGAAGTGGACAACGGAGCGGATGGAGTGATCACGGAAAACGCGTTCTAAAGCTTTGGGATCCAGGAGATCGGCCTCTATGAACTCGTCACACAGGACGAACTCTCGATGCCCCACCGAGAGGTTGTCCAGGGCCACTACTCGATATCCCCGTTCGAGCAAGACCTTTATCGTATGAGATCCAATGTAACCCGCACCGCCGGTAACAAGAATCAAATGGCCTCCTTTCTCCGGTCAGGAATTTCGAAGCTCCACGAACATCTCCCGCAGAGGAATCTCTAGACCCAGGAAGATTGGGAATCCCAGGATCTCGGTTTCCCCATACTTCCTATCGAGCTCGAATCCCCGCTCCCCCAACATATGAACCTCCACCGCCTTTCCTTCGGGATCCACGATCCAGCACCCCTTTCTCACCGATGATCTGGACGTTCCCCCTTGAGCATGACCACGATGCAAGGCTGCAAAACCACCTCGTCCGAGAGGATCACATCCAGCCAACCTAAACCCTCATTGGCTACACGGTTGTACAGCACCTCGAGTAAGTTGCCCACCGCAAGCTGATGTCGCAAATTTGGGGAAGGCACCATCACAAGCTTCTCCTCCCAGAGCTCGAACCGTCGATCCTCTCTCGGGGAGATTCTTGTAATCGGCGTAGGCGGACTTAATCCTCGACCTAATCATCCGACATCCCTCCGGGACCATTCTAATCCCTGGATCCCTTGTCTCCAGCCGAGGGAACCCTCCTCCAACCATCCAAGGGGAGGCTGGCCTCGGGAGAGAGGGAAATGGGATCGCGGCGGCCCCGTTCCGCGAAAAGGAAGTGGGCGCAGGCCGCCACCATGGCGGCGTTGTCGGTGCAAAGCTCTTTCGGGGGGAAGAAAACCTCCATCCCCCGCTCTCTTGCCCGCTCCGGGAATACCTCTCGCAAGCGCGAATTGGCCGCCACCCCGCCCACGACCACGATTTTCTCGAGCTCGTAGATCCGCGCCGCTCGGATCGCTTTGTCCACCAGAACGTCCACGATGGCCTCGAGGTACGAGGCGCAAAGATCATTCAATCTGGGATGGGGATGGTCCTTTAGCCACCGCACCGCCGCGGTCTTGAGCCCAGCGAAGCTCATGTCGAACCCCTCCCCCAACATCGGCCGGGGGAAAGGGATGGCCTCAGGATCCCCTTTACGTGCGAGGGAATCAATGGCCGGCCCCGCGGGATACCCCAAGCCCACGAGCCTTCCCAACTTGTCCAGGGCCTCCCCCGCGGCGTCGTCCCGGGTGGTCCCGATAACCTGGAAATCGTCCCAGTCTCTCACCACCACGAGCTCCGTATGGCCCCCGGAGACGATGAGCCCCAAAAAGGGTGGCAGGACATCGGGGTGACTTAAGCGGTGGGCAAAGAGGTGCGCGGCGAGGTGATGCACCCCCACGAAGGGCACATTCAGGGCCACGCTCAGCCCCTTGGCGTAGGAGACCCCCACCACCAGGGGACCGATGAGGCCGGGGCCGTAAGTCACGCCCACGAGATTTATGCCGCTCCATCCCATGCCCGCATCCTTCAGCGCTTCTTCCGCGAGGTAGGGAAGCTTCTTAAGGTGATCCCGGGAGGCGATCTCCGGTACGACCCCCCCGTAGCGGACGTGTAGATCCACCTGAGAATAGATGGCGTTGGCGAGGATCTCATTGCCATCGCGCAGGATGGCCACCGCGGTCTCATCGCAAGAGGTCTCTATTCCTAACGTAATCATCGCCGCCGATTTTAACACCCTTTCTTTTTCATGGCTTCCTCCCGCCCTTGACGTCCAGGGCTTATGCCTCCATAGTGCGCCCAATACTTACCACAAGGGAAGCGATGAGGGGCAAAGTATTGGCGGTTTTGGCCATCCTCGGCTTGTGGGCCGCGGCCGAAGCGGTGGAGCTCAAGTTCCTGGGCTCCTACGAGATCAAGACGGAGGACTGGTGGTTCGGGACCATGCCGGTGGGAGAGATCTCGGGCCTGGCGTTCAACCCCGACCTTGGGCTCTACTATGCGATCTGCGACAACCGGGGCAAGGATCCCGAAAAGGGCGTGGCCGGGAGGGTCTATCTCCTGGGCATCGACCTAGGCTGCTGTGGGATCTACGGGGTGAAGGTCGTTTCGGTGGTGTTCCTTGATTCCGACCCCGAGGCCCCCGGCGTGCAACCCTACGGCCCCGGCGAGGTGGACACTGAGGAGGTGGTGTTTACCCCCGATCGGAGGCTCATCATCTCCTCCGAGCGCGACCTGAATAACGTCCCCTGGATCAGGATCTTCGCCCTGGACGGGGTAATGCTCTCCGAGATCCCGGTGCCGGATAAGTTCATCCCCGCCGAAGGAAAGGGCGTGCGGGTGAACCTGGCGTTCGAGGCCATGGCGCTCTCGCCGGATGGGAAGACCCTCTTCTTCGCCAACGAGCAGGCCTTGGCCCAGGACGGGCCCATCGCCACTCCCGAGAACGGGACTCAGGTGCGCATCGTCCAGTACGACCTCTCCGGCGATGTCCCGGTGGAGGTGGCCGAGTACGTCTACGTCACCGAGCCCGTCTTCGCTGCCCCCGTGGGCAAATACTCCGACAACGGTGTCGTGGCCATGCTCTACGTGAAGCACCTCGTGCCCGAATACGACCTCTTCATGGTGGAGCGAGCCTACTCCAGCGGCGTGGGGAACGACATCAAGGTGTTCGGGGTGGTGCTCGAGGGGGCCGACGACGTGAAGAGCGTGAAGGCCCTCCCCTATCCCTTCGCCGGAAAGGCGGCGGAAAAGACGCTTCTTTTACGGATCTCCGCCATCCCGAAGTACACTGATATCCCTATCAGGCCCGATAACATCGAGTCCATCGCCCTGGGGCCGGTGCTCCCCACGGGGAACCCCTCCCTGATCCTCGCCAGCGACAACAACTACAACCTCCCCCAACGCAACCTCTTCCTGCTGTTCGAGCTCATCCCCCGAACGGGGTGATGGGAAGGCTTAGGCCTCCCCCTTCTTTTGTAACACCTCGGCCACGGCGAAGACGGCCCGCTTCACCGCCGGGGTGCGAAAGGGGACCGTGGCCCCGTCCAGCTGCACGATCCAGCCTTTGCGGTCCCGGGAAACGGAGATGAAGAACTGCTGGTGAAATTCCCAGTCGGCGGCGAACGCCCGCAGGAGCACCTCGTCCCCACCGGGGGCCACGAAGGCCTCCTTGATCACGAACGCCCCTTTCGGCCAGACCTCCCGCAGGCCTACTATCTTTAGGATGTCCTCTTTTTCCAGTTCGGTTTTCAGACGTGCGTGGGGCATTTTCCCCTCCGCGATCCGCTCCACCGCGGCCGCGGCCGCCTTCTCGGCCACGAGCCGGTATATCGCGAGCCCCTTGGCCCGCCACTTGCGCTCGTAGCGGGTCCGGGGGCTCCCTTCCGCTTCATACGGTCCCGCGATCTTAAAACACCCGGTGGCCGCGAGGTTCTCCCAGGATTCCTCAGCGAAGAACAGGGCATCGGTGGTGAGGATGAACCTCCCCCCGGGTTCCAGCACCGCCGCTAGGGTCCGGGCGAACCCTTGGTTCACCAGCCGCCGCTCGGCGTGGCGGGCCTTGGGCCAGGGACAGGGGAAGTTGACGATAACCTCCCGGACGACTCCGTCCGCGAAGAGTTCCCGGAGGCCGAACCTCCCGTCCAGCCGCACGATCCGCACGTTCCCCAGCCCGGCGGCATGGAATTTCCGCGCGGCCTTTTCGATGCAAGTGAGGGTAAGTT
>MTNL01000140.1 GCA_002010365.1 Candidatus Acetothermia bacterium JdFR-50
AAAATATCGAGGTCGCTGTTCGGCTTTTGCTCTCCCCTCGCGTATGAACCAAATACCCAAAGTGATTTCACGCCTAACGTTTCCGCAACTCCGGCAGATGCCGCCGCAAGGTCCGCAGGATCTTCTCCAACGTGAGCCGCTGGTTCCCCGTCTCCCCCATTTTTCAACCGTCAAGCTGCGTTTCCCCACAGAAATCAGTATGCGCAAAAACTTCCGAAAGCTCGGTCTCAATCATTCAGCCGGCCAATCCGTGCCTGGGTTTGTCCTTGGGACGACCCATCTCCCGAGCAAACTCCTCCACCGTGAAAACGGGTGCTCTTGCTGCCAGGCGTGTCAATGCCTTCGCCAGCTCGCTCGATAAAGAACCCGTTTCCCGGTTTTGTTAATTTAAGTCATGATCCTTACACCACAGGTAAGAATTATGAGCTAAACTATGAAACGGTCAAGCGAGAGAGTGGGGAGTCCAGTTGGGCATCGGCCTTACCCCTTTGCCCTCCCGGTGGCGCCCGACCACGACCCAGAAGAGGACGACCACGGCGATGATCAACACCAGGGCAAGCAGCAGGACTTTACGGACCATTTCGGCGGAAACGATACCCGCTCACTTCCCGGACGCCAAACCTGTTGGGTTCAACAGCTTCCCGGACGGGAGTTGGTGCGGACAGCGGTTTTACGGTCCCGTTCAGGACACATGAAACTGGGCGTGACTGTAACCCGACTGAGCAGTCTTACCGCGTTCCTGGAACTTCAGGCGCTAGCATCTGGGTCTACCGGCACCCGGGAGCTAACAAAGCAACGCAAAAGTAAATACCTGATCCCATGTTCTAAGAGCGGGCCATTGGGCAGGTATTAGCCGGGGCGAGCTGTCAGCGGTGCCGAGTGCATTTCATGCAGGACTTGCTTTCGGATGTGCGCAATGGTTCCCGGGAGGAAGTGGCGGCGTGGGTATGACCGATCTTCTCCCGGCCTGACTAAAGACGGCGAAAGCTCTAAGGGAAGCAGAGAAGGCCATCCTGGCGTACATGACGTTTCCACGGGGTCACTGGCGTGCCCACACCACCGTTTCCCTGGTGCGGCTGTTGCGATGTAATTGGGGTTCCCCGAACCGGAAGGAGGCACTGCGGTCTGTGAAGCGGAACAGGCGGAATCAGCGGAATGAGCAGGAGGTGGAGCTGGGCTTCTTCAGCTTGGCCTCCATTGAGGCCCTCAATGAGGATGGAGAAGGGAGGAAACGATTCCCCTTCGGGGAATTAATAGAGGAAGTCCCATCGGGTAGGTTGCAATCCCGGAGGAGCCCACTTTACACCACATGCCGGGACTTAACCCCCAGCTCGCAAGTGTAGAAGTGCCATGGTTTTTCCGTGAAGATCTTGCGAAGCTCGGCAAAGCATCAGTACACGTAGAAGGAGTACTTGAACTCACAGACCAACCTTTCCAAACCCGAAACGGGGCTCAGGGCTAGCCCCACCCGAACCTCGAACGGCTCGTCGAGCGCCGCATACCCCTCCAGGGTCACAAGCCCCAGGCCGAAGAGTCCCCCATCCACGGCTTTGGAGTAAAGGTCCAGGGCGAAGGAGGCGTTGCCGAAAGCTTTCTCCAGACTCAAGACGGCATCGTAAGGCATTTCCACATATCTCAGCTTCTCTTCTTCTTCCAGGTCCTCGATGTCTACGTAGTAATCGTAGGCCCGCAGCCACAGGTCGTCCTTCGTCCCAAGCCTATATAGCCTGCCCCAAAGGGAAAGGAGCGCGGTCACCTTGGCTCCCTCGAGCTCCAGGTCCCATAGCCCGATCCCGGTGAGCTTAATCGCATCTACCGAAGCGGAAGCAAGCCCCCACTCTGAGGGCACAAGGCGGAGGTAGAGGTAAAGGTCTCCCACTACCTCTACCAGGGCCCCCGCCTCAATCAGGATGGATTTCGTCTGCAGGGAAAAGGTCACGGTGGCAAGAAAGTCGAGGTCAGAAAGGAGGTCGCAGCCGGGGCACAGGCCGGCCCCGTCCAGCTCCCACTCAACCTCGGCCCAGAAAAACCCCTCTTTGGCGAGCCTGGTGGTGACGTCTAGGTTTAGGCAGCCCAGTCTCACCCCGGAGAGCTCAAGCTCCCCGTAGCGGAATTCCCTAAGCGTCGCCCCTTGCTCCACCACCAAAGTGTGTTCGGAAAGCTCGGGGGAAAAGCCGAAGACCCCGCTCAAGGTCACCCCCATGCCCTCCAAGGTGGTACCCTGGAGGACAAGCTCGAGCCCGGAGGCAAAGGTCCCCGCTTTCCAGTTAAGGGCGGTGGCTGCGGTGAAGGAGACCCCGTAGATGTTCACGGTGAGCTCGTTCCACAGATAGGAGCGTGCCTTGTCCCATGATAGGGCAAAATCGGACAAAAGCTGCCAGGTGCCTATCGGCCACTCCACCACGATGTCCCGTTTCAGGTAGGTTTGGAGGTGCACCATCCCCTTCCCCAGCGGGGCGATGAGCTGGAGCCCCAGGCCGGTGTCGGTGATCTCGCGGTCGGTGAGGTAGGCAATGGTGGCAAGCTGGCTGCTTGGAAGTTCGGCCACCTCCCCGGTGAAGTAGCTCGTGCGGAGGGAGGAAGTCAAATCCAGGGTTCCCAAGGTGGGAACAAGGGTCAAGGTGCTATCAAGGGAGCCAAAGACTTTGGCCAAGGCAGGGCCGCTCAGGCTTAAGACAACCAAGAGCACCACGAGTTTTCGGCTCATCAGTTCTCCTTTACTCATAGCGCAAGGCCTCGACGGGGTTTAAGCGGGCAGCCCGCTGGGCAGGCCAGACCCCGGCCAGGGCACCAAGCCCGAAGGACAGGGCCAAGGCCCCGATGATCAGTCCGGCGGAGAAGACCGGGGAGAAGGAAAACTCTCCTGTCACCGCCCTGCCCATGGTCACAGAGCTGGCTATGAACCGGCCGGCCACGGAAGACAGGGCCGCTCCCACGATCACCCCTAAGAGCCCCCCGATCAGCCCCACCAGGCCCGACTCGAGGAGAAAGAGCCCCAGGATGTGCTTCCTCTTCGCCCCTACCGCCTTCATAATCCCGATCTCCCGCACCCGCTCCAGCACCGCGGTGTACATGGTGTTCATCACCCCAATAGCACCTACGAGGAGGGAGATGGCGGCGATGGCGGCCAGAGTGGTTTGAAGGCTGCTCATTATCCGGGTGGCCATCTCGGCCATCTCTTGCACGGTGGTGGTGGTCACCGGGGTCCCAGCCATGGTCATGGCCTGCCGCACAAGCTGGGCGGTCTGCTTCACGTCTGCCCCTTCGGCGGCCTTGACCAGGGCAAGCGAGATCTTTCCAGGCTCGCCGAACAGGGAATCGACCGCAGCAAGAGGTAGGTAGATACCGTAGTTGGGATCCCCGGAAAGGCCACGCAGCATCCCTCGGCTTTCGCTCTCCTCAAGGATTCCGATGACCTCGAACTCTTGGTTCTCAATCGTAATCTTTCCACCGAGGCTTACCCCTAGATCTTCCGCCACCTTTGGGCCCAAGATAACCGAGAAGAGCTCTCCTTCCTCGAAGTACCTTCCCTCCGCCAGGGAGAAGCCGGCGAAATAGCCCGGGAAACTCTGGGTGATCCCGGGATTTAAGCCGGTGACCCGCAAAAAGCCCTGGCCCTCCAGGCCCGGCGAGGTGACGATGGCCGTCTCGGTGCGGATCGCCCCCACCGCCTCCACCTGGGGGAGCTGGGAAAGGCGACCGAGGTCCAGCGTTGCGCCCTCTTCCCGACCCCCGCCGAAGAAGAGGGGCCGCATGCGTCCCGGCATGCCCTCCATGCCTTGGGGGGCTTGACCAGGGAAGGCGAGGATGGTGTCATAACCGATGGCTTCAAACTCCCGTTTGATGGTGAGTTGCATCCCCTGGGCGATGGAGATCAGGGCCGCCACCGCCGCCACCCCGATCACGATCCCCGAAACCGTAAGGATCGACCGGGCCTTCCGCGTCTTGATCCCTCGCCAGGAGAGCCTGAGGAAGTCGAGGGTCATGCCTTCACCTCCGCGGAAGTCTCCAGAATCCTTCCGTCCCGGATGTGTATGGTCCTGTGGGCGTAGGAGGCCACTTCGGGGTCATGGGTCACCACGATGAGGGTTTTTCCGTGTTGTTCGTTCAGTTCTTTAATGATTCCCATCACCTGGGCGCCGGAGGCGGAGTCAAGATTCCCGGTGGGTTCGTCAGCCAGGATAAGCTCAGGGTCGTTTACCAAGGCACGGGCAATGGCCACCCGTTGCCTCTCTCCGCCGGAGAGCTCCGCCGGCAGGTGCCGTAGCCTTTTACCTAGTCCCACTCGCTCCAGAAGCTCCTCGGCCCTGGCAAGGCGCCGCCTCCGGGGCATCCCTTGGAAGATCATGGGGAGCTCCACGTTCTCCAACGTGGACAAGGTAGGCACCAGGTTGAAGGTTTGGAACACAAACCCCACGAACTTACCTCGCAGCTCCGCCAGCCGATCTTCGGAAAGCACAGATACCTCCTGGCCGGCGAGGTATACTTTTCCCTCGTCAGGTTTGTCCAGGCACCCGATCACGTGGAGGAGGGTGCTCTTCCCCGAACCCGATGGGCCCATGATGGTGATAAACTCCGCCTCTTCTACCTTGAGGCTCACGCCCCGCAACGCCCACACCTCAGTTTTCCCGAGCTTGTAGGTCTTGACCACGTCCACGAGCTCGACCATGGCGCCTCCTACTCCGGCGGGGTGTAGCTGAACTCGATGAGCTCGGTTTTGATGTTCTCCTCCCCCTTCACCTCCCGGATTATCAGGGGAAGCATGGGAAGGAGCTCCGCCACCTCTGGATCCGCGGCGAAGGCCAGGATCACCCTCTGGTCTGGATAGCCGGGATGGAGGTATGTCCCTATCACAACTTGAATCCCGGCGATCTCAGAGAGCTCTCCGGTGACCAGTCGTGCTCCGTCCGGTAGGTAATAGTTCTGGTGGGGCTGTACCTGAACGCCCTTCTCCTCCAGGGTTTGGAGTGGAGTGAGGTCGATATCGGCCGTTTCTTCCTCCTCGTAGCGGGCCCCGGCCACCGCCGCCTGGGCCTCCCGCCTCATCCCGGTGGTCAGCTCCTTAAGCTCTTGATTTGGAGCCTCGAAGGTCTCCCGGCAGGTATAGGTGCCATCGGGGTTGGGGAAGATGTCCAGGGTATAGATGGTGTAGAGCTTCTCCCCGTCGTCCAGGGTACGGACGATCTTGTACACCACATGCAGGGTCCCGCCGGGGAACTCCCCCAGTCCGAAGAACATTTGTCCCCAGGCCATCTCGCTTACGGCGATCGCCCCCACGATCCCGAAGACGATCTTTACGAAGCTCGTCTGAAGATTGCTGTTCATGTTTCCTCCCTTTTGTATATAGGCAGGGAGGAGGCACGAGAGCCCCAAGGGAGCCTTCCCCCCTACCGGGTTATGGCGCTCCTAAGCAGGAGCCCTTGGAGGTACTCAAAGATAAGGGAGCTGTGGCGTCAAAAGTCCATCGGTGCAGCATCAAGGTAGGTCAGGTTTTGGTAAGAAATACGTCGCAATTGACGCGATATGGCCAGGTAGATACCATTCAAGCAGGTATCATTGGTGTTAGGTAGGTATCATTAGCTAGTCATGCGCTTTTCCGGTGGTCGATTTGTGGTCATAGTTGCAGTAGTCATCTCATTGGCTTGTGCGTTAGGGGCATGGCTCTTCCTCTACTTCAGCCAACGGGTGGCCCTTACAGAGCTTGAGGGACGTGCTCTGGACTTGGCAGCCATGATCGCCAATCGCGCCATGGATACCGACGGAGACTTCTCCTTCCTAGGTGAGCCTGGGAACCGTCCTGGACCCTTTGGAGAGCTCCTTTATCTCGAAGTGAAGGTGGGTGGGAAGGTGGTGCTAAAGAGCGCCGAGCGGTTTGAGGCCAGGATTCCACTTCCCGACCCGGCCCCCACAGAGCCTAGGGGTCTGCGGGTGAATACCTCGAGGGGGTGGGCCGTGGCCGCCTTTTGCCCATTCGAGGATCCCGAGCGGGGGTCGGGGTACGTGTGGGTGGTCCTTGCGGAACCCTTCCGCAAGAGGTTTGGATTCCTTGCCGGGGTGGTGTCCGCGGTGGCGTTGGCAGTGAACCTATCAGCACTGACGGCGCTTTTCCTGTGGGAGGCGGCCAAGAAAGCTTCCTTGCCTCCTGAAAAAGAGGAAGAGAAGATACGGGTGGGCGAGCTAGTGATAGACCGGCTGTCCAAGCGGGTGCGGCTATTCGGGGCAGAGGTGCGGCTCACGCCCAAGGAGTTCGCCCTGCTTGAGCTCCTCGCCTCTTCTCCGGGCCGGGTGTTCTCCCCGGAGGAG
>MTNL01000185.1 GCA_002010365.1 Candidatus Acetothermia bacterium JdFR-50
GGTTCGGGGCGGGGGAGGTGGCGGACGACTCCTCGGGAAACGCGGCGGCGGCCCTGGCAGCATACGCGGCCCGGGCGGGCCTCAAGGCGACCCTCTACGTCCCCGATTACGCCTCGCCGAAGAAGTTGGCCCAGATCCAAGCATACGGGGCGGAGCTCGTGCGGGTGCCTGGGCCCCGGAGCGCGGCGGAGGAGGCGGTCAAGGAGGACGTGTCCCAGGGGAAGCGCGTGTACGCCTCCCACAACGAGTCCCCCTACTTCATCCAGGGGTTGAAGACCCTGGCTTACGAGATCTACGAGGACCTGGGGTACGAGGTCCCGGACCACGTGGTCGTCCCCCTGGGGGGAGGGGGGCTCTTCCTGGGACTTTATCTGGGGTTCGGGGAGCTGGTGGAGCTCGGCTGGGCGGAAATGATGCCCCGGATCCACGCCGTCCAGGCCGAGGCCTGTGCCCCTATCGCGCGGGCGTTCGAGCTAGGGGATCCGGAACCGGTATCGGTGGAACCCGTGGCCACGGCGGCGGAGGGGATAAGCATCGCTGCCCCCGCCCGCGGGCGGGAGATACTGATGGCCCTGAAGGGCTGTGGCGGGGGCGCCGTGGCCGTGGAGGAGGAGGAGATCCTCGAGGCGCGGGCAGAGCTCGCAGCGCAAGAGGGGGTTTACGTGGAACCCACCTCCGCCGTGGTCCTCCCCGGCCTCCGCAGGTTGATCCGCCGGGGGGATATCGCCCCCTCCTCTAGGGTGGTCCTCGTCCTCACGGGGTCGGGCCTCAAGGGAGAACCTCGACCACGGAGAAGCTGAGGACTAGAACCACCTCTCCGGAGCCATCGACTTCGGGCGGGAGCGTCACCGAAAGCTCGCACCTCAAGGGCCAGACACCCCTATCCCCCGCGACAAGGAGGGTCTCCTTGCCCCCCACCGTGACCCTCCTCTCCCCCACGCGGAGGATAACTTCCTCCGGCCTGACATCTTTCCCCCCCACCCGAAGGCCCTTCACGGAAACGTACAGACGCCAGGGGGTATTGCTCAGGACCTGCAGCCGGACCTCGTTGCCGAAGGAGGAGGTAGGATCGTGAATGAGATGGACAGGCACGGAAACGGGCTCCTTATACAAACGACCTTCATATTCCAGAACCGTGACGGCTTTTACCTTCCCGACTACCTGTACCCCTGCTACACTGCCCCACACCAAACATACCCACCCTAAGGGAAGGAAAAACCCAACCATCAGGCCCCACCACCGGGGCCCCCTCAACACCTCCATCACCCCCTTTCGGCAGCCCGGCCACCTCGGAGAGGTCCGTTGGCTTTGCGCCCCCGCCTCGCGACGGGTTTGCCCTTTCGAGGGGGAATACCCTCGTAGCTCCCATTATATACATTGACAGAGTGGTTGTGAAGAGCAAAATGGTGGGGCGATGAGGGTACTGGTGGTAAGCGATGAGGTGAGCCCAGAGATCTACCATGAGCGCCTGCGGGAGCGGTTCCGCCACGTGGAGTTGGTGCTTTCCTGTGGCGATCTCCCCTTCTATTATCTGGAGTACATCGTCAGCGTCCTGAACGTGCCCCTGGTCTACGTCTTCGGCAACCACGACCGCCCGCTCCTCACGGAGTGGGGTGAGGTGATCCCTTCCCCCAGGGGGTGCATCAACGCTGGGGGGAGGGTGGTGGAGGTGAAGGGCCTCCTCATCGGGGGGCTGGAGGGAAGCCGCCGCTATCGGCCCCATGTTGCCCACCAGTACACCGAGCGGGAGATGCGTTGGCAGATCGCCCGGATGGAGCCGAGGCTCCTCTTCAACCGCTTGACCAAAGGGCGCTACCTCGATATTCTCCTGGCTCATGCGCCCCCGTGGGGGATCCACGACGCCGGGGACTTCCCCCACCGGGGGTTCAAGGGCTTCCTTAAGTTCATGGACCGGTACCGGCCGCGGTACCTGATCCATGGCCACACCCATCCCGCTACCACCGACACGGCCCCGGTGCGGTATCGGGAGACGGAGGTGATCCATGTTCACGGCTATAAGGTCCTGGATATCGAGGTTGGGCGCCCCGAAGAGGGCGAGGGCCTCCACTCCGTCTCCGCGCAGAAATACTGACACCCTTCTGCCTTTTGACCTCGTCAAGGGGAAGATCCACATCCAAGGGTGGCGCTATTTGGGGTTCCAAACGGTGGAAATAGAGAAGATCGTGGGGAGCGTGGGTCGCTATCAGGACTTCTCCCGGGCATTTCTTCCCAAAAAAGTGGACCAGGGACGCCTGCGTCGTATAAAGCAAGCCCTCGAGCGGGAAGAGGCCCTCCCCCCTGTGCGGCTCTACAAGGTGGGTGAGATCTATTTTGTGGAGGACGGTCACCACCGCGTGGCCGCCGCCAAGGAACGGGGAGGCAAGTTCATCGACGCCGAGGTCACCGAGTTCATCCCCAATGTGCCCCTGGAGCCCGGGATCACCGACCACGGGCTCCTCATAAAGGCCGAGTACTCCGAGTTCCTGCGCCAAACCAGGTTGAACGAGCTCCGGCCCGAGCAGCGGATCGAGTTCACCGAGCTGGGCAAGTACCGGGTGCTCCTGGAGCACATCCAAGTCCATCGCTACTTCAAGTCCAAGGAGGAAGGCCGGGAGATCACGTTCGAGGAGGCGGTGCTTTCCTGGTACGACAACGTGTACAAGCCCCTGGTGGAGGCCTTCCGCCGCTCCAAGATCCTGGACCATTTCCCCGGCCGCACCGAGGCCGACCTCTACCTCTGGGTCTCCGAGCACCTGTACCACATGCGCCGGTGGCTGGGGCCGGGAGTGGGGCCCCAAGAAGCGGTGGAGGATTTCGTGGACCGCCTTAAGGCCCTGGTACAAGGGGCGGCAGCCACGATCCCGAACCCCTTCCGCAGCGCTAGCTGATATTTTTCCTGTATAGTTTTCCGGGGTGAACCGTTCATGAAGGTGCTCTTTGTGGCCGCGGAGTGCGCGCCGTTCGCCAAGGTGGGAGGGCTGGGTGACGTGGTCCCCGCCCTGGCCCGGGCCCTGCGGGATATGGGGATCGAGGCCGCGATCCTCATCCCCGGCTACCGCGGGGTGGAGAAGAAAACCGACCTTGCGGAAAGGGGTGAGCTGACCCTCACCCTCGGTGGAGGACCGGCCCGCTGTCGGATCCTGGAGGGGGCGCATCCAAAGGGTGCTGTCCCCGTCTACTTCCTGGACTATCCCCCTTACTTCGATCGCCCGGGGATCTACGGGGAGCGGGGCGGGGAATACCCCGATTCCCTGGAGCGGTTCGCGTTGCTTTCACGGGCGGCCCTGGAGGTACCCGGAGCTGTGGGCTTCTCCCCGGATATCCTCCACGTCCACGACTGGCACGCTTCCCTGGTGCCGGTATACGCCCGGTTCGGGGGCTTTCCCGTGAAGTCCAAGGTCCTCCTCACCATCCACAACCTCGCCTACCAGGGCGTCTTTCCCCTGGAGCGGGCCGCGGCCCTGGGTCTTCCCCCGGAGGCGATCGAGGCCCTCACCTATCGGGGAAGGCTCAATTTACTCTATGGGGGGATAAAGTTCGCCGATCTCGTGAACACCGTCTCCCCCACCTATGCCCGGGAGATCCAGGAAGAGGGGGAGAGCCTGGAGGAAATCCTGCGGGAGCGGGACGCCAAGGGAGAGCTTTTCGGGATCCTGAACGGCGTCGATTACGAGGTCTGGGACCCGGCCACCGACCCCCTCATCTGGGCCAATTACTCCGCCGACGATCCCTTGGGGAAGGCCGCCAACAAGGCGAGGTTGCAGGAGGAGGTGGGCCTAGACCCCGAGCCCGACGTGCCCCTGGTGGGGATGATCTCGCGGCTGGTGGAGCAGAAGGGCTTCGATCTGGTGATGGAGGCCTTCGAGCGCATGATGTCCCTGGGGATCCAGTTCGTGCTTTTGGGGACCGGCGATCGGAAGTATGAGGAGTTCTTCCGCCAGGCCGCGGCGAGATACCCGGGGCGGGCTGCGGCGCTGATCACCTTCTCCGAGGAGTGGGCCCACCGGATCGAGGCCGCCTCCGATATCTTCCTCATGCCCTCCAAGTTCGAGCCCTGCGGCCTAAACCAGATGTACTCCCTCCGCTACGGGGCGGTGCCCGTGGTGCGGGCCACCGGGGGTCTGGCGGACACGGTCCGCGAATACGACCCGGATTCCGACTCCGGGAACGGTTTCGTTTTCGGGGGATACCGCGCCGAGGAGATGCTCTCGGCCCTGCGGCGGGCGGTGGAGCTCTACCGCGGCGACAAGGCCGCCTGGATGCGGCTGATGCTGCGGGGCATGCGGGAGGACCGCTCCTGGGCCTCCTCCGCCCGGGAATACCTCGGGCTTTACCGGAAACTTTTGGGAACAGTTAGGGAAACTCGCGGCCCAGCTCGGAGGTGAAGATCAGGGAGGGGGGCAGCGGGCCCCCAGGGAAGGTGTTCGGGGTTCTCCCGGGTCCGGCGCAGGAGCTCGGTCAGCTCGGGCCGGCGCGCCCAGAAGGCGGTCCGGTATTCGGCCTGGGCCAGCACCGGGTTGAAGGCCGTGTCCCGGCTCCCGGCCCCAATCACTGCCGCCTCCATCCTCTCAACTCACGGTGAAGGATTCGAGCTTTTCGAGGAAGGTGGGGTCCACCTCGGCCCCCAGGCCGGGCCCATCCGGAAGCGAGAGCTTCCCGCCCCGCTCATATCGCATCCCGCCCTGGATGGGATCCACGGTGTGGGTGAGGGCGGAGTCCAGATCGAGGAAACGGATGACGGGCCGGGCAGCGGCGAGGTGGGCAGCCGCGGTGAGGGCTAGCCGCGTCTCGGACATGCAACCCACCATGCACGCCACACGGGCGGCCTCCGCCACAGAGGCGATCTTCAGCGCCATGTGCAACCCCCCAGACTTGGAGAGCTTGATGTTGAAATAGTCGCAGGCCCCCGTTTTGACCAGCCTCAGGGCGTCGTAGACGTCGAACAGGGACTCGTCGGCCATGATGGGTATCCGGGTCTTTTCCCGCACCGCCCGCATGGAATCGAGGTCCCCCGCGGCCACCGGCTGTTCGCAGTACTGCACCCCGAAGCCCTCTATCCCGGTGAGGGCCTCCACCGCGGCGGTGAGGTCCCAGCCTTGGTTGGCGTCCACCCGGATGGGGATCCCGGTGCCGATGGCCTCGCGGATCCTCCGGACGCGCTCGATGTCCTCTGCCGGGGCCGTGCCGAGCTTGACCTTTATGGCCGGGAATCCCTCCTCCTTAAGCTTGATGGCCTTTTCGGCCATGGCCTCGGGGGCGTCGATGCCGATGGTGTCATCGGTGAGAAGCTCCCGGGGAGAGCCGCCGAAGAGGCGGTAAAGCGGAAGTTCAGCGGCCTTGCCCAGGATGTCGTAAAGGGCCATGTCGAAGGCGGAGCGGGCGGTGGTGTTGTGGGGAAGGAAGGAGGAGATCTCCCGCATCCTCGCCTCCACGTCCAGAGGGTCCTTGCCGATGAGGAGGCGGGCCATGTCGCGGGCGGCCGCGAGACAGATCCCCTGGGTTTCCCCCACGATGGGGGGGAAGGGGCTCCCCTCGCCCCAGCCATGGATCCCCTCGTCGGTCTCTACCCTGACGAAGAAGTTCTTCGCCACCTCCGTCACCCCCAGGGCGATGCGGAAGGGGGCCACCAGGGGTATATCCGCCTTGTACACCGTAACCCTCACTATGCGCATTCCATCACCTCCGCGGAAACGCTTCCCATGATGGAACCGGGTTAGTTTACGAGCCGGCGAAGGGCCTCTATCAACCGATCGAGTTGTTCCCGGGAGTGTTCCGAGAACACCGCGATCCTGATGGTGCCCACCCCCGGGGCATCGGAATAGCTCCGGGGGGGCACGTGCTTGACCATGATCCCCGCCTCCATGAGCTTCACCTGCACTGCCTTCAGGTCGAGGTCGCCGATGGGCCGCAGGGAGATGATGGGTACCGGGGAGTCCTCCACGGGGAAGCCGAGCCCCCGGAGCCGGGCCCTGAGGTACGCCACGTTCTCCCGCAGCCGCTCCCGTAGCTGAGGTCGTTCCATTAGGATCCGGATCCCCTCCGCCGAGGCGGCCGCCGCCGGGATCGGAGGGGGACTGGCCCCCACCGAGACCCGGACGTTTCGGGCGATCCTCTCCATCAGGTTTTCATCCCCCGGGATGATGCCCCCGAAGCCCCCGAAGGCCTTGGAAAGCGTCCCGGCAAGGAAGTGCCTCTCCCCCTCCACCCCC
>MTNL01000220.1 GCA_002010365.1 Candidatus Acetothermia bacterium JdFR-50
GTTGGTGTTGAGCTCGAACTCAAACGTGGTCCCGTCGGGGAAGTCGCGCCAGCCGTCACCGTTGCGATCCACCAGGCCGATCTTGTCCAGGAGTTCAGCAGCCTTGTTCGGGTCGTACTCGAACTTGGGCAGGACCTCTTCGTTGTAGAAGGGCGACAAAATCGAGATCGGTCCCCACTGGGGCACCGCCAGGCCGAAGTAAATGTTGTCGATGATCGACTGCTTATCGATGAGGTGGGCCATAGCCTGGCGGAACTCGATCATGTTGAAGTACTCCCGCAGCTTCTCGTCCGGGCAATCCAGGTTGAAATAGAGGAAGTTGGTGCCGAAGAAGGGCTTTTTAGGATCGATCAAGATTTCGAAGCCTTTCTGTGCCGCTTCGGCCTTAAGGGTGGCCAAGTCCTCCGGCCTGGGTCCGTACACATCGAGCTCACCGTTGCGGAACTTGAGCATGGTGGCATCGGCTCCACCGGTGATCACGTACTTGATCCCATCCAGATAGGGAAGTCGGACTCCGTTGGGGTCTACCTTCCAGTAGTTGGGGTTGCGCTCAAGTACCACCAATTGGTCCGGGATGAACTCCACCAACCTGAACGGACCCATTCCCACGATCTCTTCCGGGGGAGTGTCCACGCTCCACGCGTTGGTCAGTGCCTGAGGATCGGCGTCGGGGTTATACACCCGGGAGAGGTCCTTGAGCTTATGCATGGGATAAATCTCCTGGGAGACGGCGCGCAAGAATGGGCGGAATGGCGCGGGCAGGACGAACTTGACCGTGTAATCATCGACTTTCTCTACCTGGGGGAGCTTCCCCTCCACGTAGAAGATATCCCTGGCGCTGGTGGCTACGTCCTCGTTGAAGATCACGCCGTTGTAGGTGAACACAACGTCATCGGCGGTGAACGGCTCGCCATCCGACCACTTGAGGCCCTTGCGGAGGTAGAAGGTAATGGTAAGGCCGTCCTCTGAAATGTCCCACGACTTGGCAAGTCCCGGTTCCACCTTCAACGTCACCGGGTTAACCTCCGTGAGCCCGGTGCCGAAGATCTGGTTAGTCACCACCGTGGTGGAGGTCTCCACCGTGGCCCACGGGTTGAAGCTCCGGGGGTTGTTCCACGTGCCGATCACCAGGTAGCCCCCGGGCTTACCCGGCGTCAGATTTTCCCACGGGGTGCCGGACTCGCCTAGCGGGACCACTTTATATTCTTGAGCAAAAGCGCCGAGGATCCAAAACAGTGAGAGAATTAAACAAAATACAACCCCTTTTCTCATCCTGCGGTCACCTCCTTGAGGAGTGGATGGAACCTGAACTCTTGCCGGCTCCCTCTTCCCCCCTCTATCACCTCCCTTCGCCGGGCGATCCCATCCTGACCGGATTATACCCCGCCTCGAACCGTATCACGCCCATTTTGGCCTTTTAGGGAGCGTCTTCTCTCTCGTCCCGGCGGCGCATCCCCCTCTTCCAGGCCTCGATGACGGAGTAGTGTGTGAAGGCATATAGGGAGATGCCAAGGCCGGCCACGGACATGGCGTACGCGAGGAAGCTCAACGGGATGCTGGGACGTAACACCCGGACCACCATAAGGAAGGGGAAAACCACCGCCGTGGACATCAGCGAGATGGCCACGGATATCAGCGTCCAGAACCTCCGACGCGTCATCTGTAAAGCCAACAGGAGACGTAATGGCCCGGGGTGGGCTCGTACTCGGGCGGGGACTCTTGGTCGCAAAGACCCTCGATTTTGTGTTTGCAGCGGGGATGGAAACGGCAACCCGGCGGAGGGTTCAAGAGACTAGGCGGCTCCCCCGGAGGCACTTCCTTGAACTTGTGTGCGTTTTCGGGATCGGGGTCGGGAATGGCGTCCAGCAAAGCTTGCGTATAGGGATGGAGGGGATTGCGGATCAGTTCTTTCACCGTGGCCTTCTCTACGAGTTTCGCCGCGTACATCACGAAGATCCGCTCGGAAAAGTACCTTACAGTGGAGAGGTCGTGGGTGATATACGCCACCCCGAGATTGTGGGCCGCCTGTACCCCCTGGAGCAACTGGAGGATCTCCACCCGGACTGATGCGTCCAACATCGATACGGGCTCATCGGCCACGAGCAGCTTAGGATTGAGCACGATGGAGCGGGCGATCACCAGGCGTTGCTGCTGGCCCCCGGAAAGCATATGGGGGAACTTCCCGATGAAGTCCTCCACCGGGGTCAACTTCACCTCTTCCAGGACCTCCCTTATCCGCCGTTCCCTCTGTGTTTTCGTTCCCCAGCGGTTGATAAGCATGGGTTCCAGCAGGATCCGCTTCACATTCATGAACGGCGGTAGCGCCCCATAGGGATCCTGCTGGATATAACCCACTTGGGCACGGTACCATCGGCCAAGCTTCTGCAGCCGCTTCCCTTGGAAGAGGATCTCCCCCTTGGTGGGCTGGTACAACCCGAGGATGGTGCGCGCCAGGGTGCTTTTTCCGCAACCGGACTCCCCCACAAACGTCACGGCCTCGCCGTAATTTATATCGAAATCCACTCCGTCCACCGCCCGGACGAAGCCCACGTGTATAAACCCCCACTTGCGAAGCTCGAACCACTTATGCAAATCCTTTACGTGTAGAAGAGCCTGGTCCGGCATTTCACCACCTTCACGCATATAAGTGACATTTGATTTTACGCCCGTCCTTGTATTCCACCATGGGGGGCTCCTGTTCGCAGGCGGAGAAGCGTCGGGGACATCGGGGAGCGAAACGGCAGCCGGTGGGGGGATTGATCAAGCTGGGGGGCTGCCCCGGGATAAACTCCAGCTCCTTGTCCTCCCTCAGTGTGGGCACGCTGGCCATAAGTTTCTGAGAATAAGGATGGAGGGGCTCCAGGTAGAAATGACCAGCCTTTCCCAATTCCACGATTTGCCCAGCATACATCACCATCGCGTCCAAGGCCAATTCGCTAGAGGTGGAAATGTCGTGAGTAATAAGGATATAGGTGAGCTCGAAATCTTCGCGAATGCGTTTCAGAGAGTTCATGATGTTTGCCTGAGTTAAGACGTCGAGAGCCGAGGTGGGCTCATCGAGGATAACGAGCCTAGGATTGGTGATGAGGGCCATGGCGATCACCACTCGCTGGCGCATTCCCCCCGAAAGCTCGAAAGGATAACGATCCACGAAATCCACGGGCACACCTACAATCTGAAATGCTTCCACCACACGATTAAGAGCTTCCTCTTTGGTAAACTTTCCGTGTACGAAAAGGGGTTCCGCAACTTGATTTCCCACTTTGATCACGGGGTTCAAGGAGTTCATCGCAGCCTGGGCCACATAGGATATCTTTTTCCACCTGACCTCACGCCGGAACTGCTCATCGCTCAGTTCCATTACATCCATGCCGTCGAGGAACACTTTTCCAGAGTAAGTATGGGTATTACGTGGCAAGAGGCGTAAGATCGCTTTGGCGAGTGAGCTCTTTCCGCAGCCGGACTCCCCCACGATCACCATGGCGGTCCGGGGGGCGAGCTCGAAGCTGACCCCGTCCACCGCCTGGACGATGCCCTTGGTGGTTCGGAAATAAAGCCGCAGGTCTTCCACCTTGAGAATGGGCTCCATCCTCAAATCTCCCTCAACTTGGGATTGAAGATCTTGTCCATGGTGTAGCCGATGAGGGTGAAGCCGAACCCCGTCACCATCAGCAGGAAAGCGGGCTCCAATACCCAGTAATAGTAGCCGTGGTACAGGGCCCCGTGGCCGAAGGCATCGGACAGGAGCTTGCCCCACGTGGGCAAGACGGGATCGCCAAGGCCCAACACCGAAAGAGAAGCCTCCAAGAATACATACGCCGGCACCGCCAGCACAAACCCGGGAATCAGCCACGGGATGACCCGGGGGATGAGGTAACGGAACACGATGCGCAGGTGGCCAGCCCCATAGCTCCTGGCCGCTTCGATATAAGGTGCCCTCTTCTCTTGAAGAAACATAGCCCTATACGTCTTCACCGAGGATTCGATGAGGTTCAGGACGATCAGCACTGCAAGGATCACCCAGATGCTCTTGGAGTAAAACAGGCCCACCATGATGAGGATCGGAAGCGTGGGGATCACCATGCGGATCTCCGTCAGGCGCTGGACCAAGCCGTCCACGAACCCGCTGAACCAGGCCCCGATGGCGGCGAAAATGATGGAGCTTATGGTGATGCCGAACGAAGCCCCCAAGCCGAAGGCCAAGGCGATCGGAGCCCCCCAGAGAAGAGCCACTCCGATGTCCCGCCGCAGGTGATCCGTCCCCGCGATCCCGTATACCGTACCGTATACCACCACTTCAGCGTCTATATCGGCCTTGGGCTCGAATACATAGGCCTTGATGATAATGGTATGGAGCCCCTTGAGGGGCCTATCCGGATCGGAGGGATCTTGGAACAGTACCTTCTCCGGAGGCCCGTGCAGGGAGGTGATGAGGTCCTTGTCCTGGCTCACGGTGTACCAATGGACCTGGGCGCTCGGTATCTGACGTCCAAAAGAGAATTCCCTTCCATCGGGGGTCTTCCATATCACCTCGACACGGGGGGGCTTCTTCTCGTAGACCGATTTGAAGACCACCGCGAGCTCGGTGGGAAAAACATCGGCCTTGTAATCCAGTTGGTACGTGATGAGCACGCGCCGTGTGCGTTCGCTTAGGACCTCCACCTCTTTTTGGGCGTCATCGGGCCCCAAGATCACCGTGCGCAGCAAGCGTTTCGGGGTGAGGTAATCGATCCAGGCGGGGGCAGCGGTGCGCGGGTTGTAGCGCCACATCGCTTCGCTTCCCCTCCAAAGGCGGATGGCTTCGCCGTAGGGGATGGTGATCACGGCGTAGACGGCCAGCGCTACCAGGAACGCGAGGATGAACAGGCCGACCACGGCGGACTTGTAACGGGTAAGTTCTTTGAAAGCGGCTTTCATGCCCCCGTACCTCCTCCGACCTTTATCCGCGGGTCGACGATGGCGTACACGATATCCAACACGAACACGGTGATTCCCAAAAGGTACGCGTATATCACCGTGAGGCCCACGATTATGGGAGTATCAAATTGGCTGATCGCTGCCATGTAAAGGGAACCCAAGCCGGGCCAGTTGAACACCGACTCAGTGATAATGGCCCCGGTCCAGGCCGCGATGAGAATCAAAGCGAAACTTGTAATTATCGTGGGCAAAGTGGGGCGGAGAATGTAACGGCGCTCCAGGGAACGTCCCGGCACGCCCTTCGCCCGGGCCATTTCTACGTAATCCTCACTGGAATAAATAAGGAAGAAGGTACGCCAGGAATATACCCCCACGAAGATACCCGAGATAAACCACCCCAAAAGCGGGAGGACCATGTGCTTCAAAACGCTGAGGGCGTACATAAGCTTGCTCTCAGGAGGCGGGATGTCCACCAGTCCTCCAAAGGGCAGTATACGTAATATGGACGCAAAGATCAGGATCAGGATGATCCCGTAGAACCACGAGGGCGCGGTGGAGAGCGGCGCGAGCACCACCGATAGCCGGTCCCAAATGCTGCCGTATCTCCTTGAGAGGATCAGAGCTACGTAGAGGGACGCGAAAAAGACGAGCAAACTCGCGGTGGTGAAAAGAAGTACAGAATAAGGAAGCCTCTCCTGAATGATAAGCCACACCCGCTTTGAGCCGCTGGAGCTGTAGATATGTTCCGATCTCCCCAGGTTCAACGTCAAAGCGTTGATCAAATACATGAACGCGCGAGAACGGAAGAAGCCGGAGACGCTGTCGAAACGGATGAAGGGTTTATCCAATCCAAGCCGTTTTATTTCCAGGTCCACTTTTTGCTCGATGAGGTTCCGCAACTCCTCAGTGGTATATCCCTGGTATGCCGGGTTTTGGTAAACTTGTACGCTTATCTGTTCGGTAATCTGGGCCTTTTTTATCTTGTCGACGTATCCCCCCATGTTGGCGATGATGACCGTGAGAAAAACGCCGACTACGAGGGAAAAACCCACAGCGAGCCCTCGGATCAACGTATATCTCCCGAGGCGGAGCAGGGTCTTTGCAGCCGAGCGTTTTTTAATCTTTAGCCCTTTGTGTTTCACCAGTAATGCACCTTGAATGAGCCTTGCGTTCGTTAGCAAAGTATAAAAAAAGGCGCGGGGAACACAAGTTCCCCGCGCCTTTTTCCCGTCCCC
>MTNL01000124.1 GCA_002010365.1 Candidatus Acetothermia bacterium JdFR-50
ATCGTAAGGCCAAGGGACCAGCTTGTCCCCCGTCACGGCCACGATCACCACACACGCGATCCAGAATAGCCCCAAGACCGCCAGCCGGTGCTTCAAGAAGCGGTTGAGGATCGGGTGACGCTTTCTATCAATCATAGGAAACGCGGGGATCGATAACGGCATAGGCCACATCCACTAAGAGATTGCTTATAACGATGGCCACAGCGAAGATCAGGGTGTAGGCCATGATCAAGGGAAAGTCCCGTCCGTGGACGCCGTCCAAGAACATGCTGCCCATGCCGGGCCAGTTGAACACCGACTCCACCACCACCGCCCCAGCCACCAAGACCTGGAGGCGGAAGCCAATCATGGTCACCACCGTAGTCAGCGCGTTCCTCAGGGCGTGCTTGAGCAGCACCCTGTTGTAGGACAACCCTTTGGCGGCCGCGGTCCGGATGTAATCCTCGGAAAGGACCTTCAGAAGGCCCGAGCGCATGTAGCGGGCGAAGGTGGCCACCTCCACCGTGCTCAGGGCGAGTACGGGGAGGATCAGATGTCTTATGTAATCGAGAAAAGGCTGCTTGGCTCCCACCGTGGAAGTCCCCGCGGCGGGAAGCACGGGCCAAAGATAGGTGAACACGTAGATCAAGAGAAAGGCCACGAAAAACACGGGTACGGAAAGGGTCGCGAAGGCCGTCACGGTTATGGCGTAGTCCAACAGGGAATACTTGAAGATGGCCGAGATCACCCCCACGGCCACCCCTAAGGACACCCCGAGCAAGAGGGAACAGCTGGCGAGGACCAGGGTGTTCCGCAATCTGGGAGCAAGCTCTTCGGCGACGGGGCGGAAGTTCACCGTCCTTATGCCAAAATTGCCCCGGAGGGTCTCCCGCAACCAGTACAGATACCGGAGCAAGAAAGGCTTGTCCAAACCAAACCTCGCCCGGTAGTACTCATAGGTCTCCTTTGACAACCCCCCTTGTTCCGGCCGCACCATGGCAGCCAGGGGATCCCCGGGAGCGAGGTCCAAGAGGAGAAACATGATGAAGCTGATAATAAGCAGGGTGGGGATGGCTACGAGAACCCTCCGGATCAGATACTGTTGCAAGCTGTCCCTCCACAGAAGGGGGCACGGGGATTTGCCCCGTGCCCCCTATCCCCCTTCCTCAGCCCGAAGTGGGGGTAGGCTCCACCCACCACTCATCGATCTTCATGTCCATGGCCAGGACCGTGAGCCACATCCTGAAGTTGTGGACCCGGGAGCTGATGATCGCCTCCTCCACCGAGGCATAGAAAACGGCGTGGTAGAACTCTTCGTACGCGAACTCGTCGAAATGGTGAGCGAGGATTATCTTGTCGTCCACATCGGCGGTGTTGCGCATACAGTTCAGGAGGCAGTCCGCTATCGGGTTGCGATAGGAAATGTTGCCCCCCGCGGGGTACATGCGCTGACTGCTGAAGAAGGTCTCCTCACAGGAGGGGAAGCCGGGGAGCTGGCCGAAGCCGCACCAGAGGATGTCGGCTTCCTTCTTGCGGTACCAGATGTCCACGAAGGTGGGTACCTCCACATGGCTCACCCTGGCCTTGACCCCTATTTGGGCCCAGTAAGCCTGGATGGCGGCCAAGAGGTCACGGAAGGGCTTGGTGGTGTAGTATGTAACCACCTTGAGTTCCCGATTGAAATCCCACCCCTCGCGTTCCAGGATAGCCCGGGCTTCGTCCGGATCGTACTGGAAGTTCTGGTCCACTTTGGGGCTGCGGAAGCGGGGCTCTGCGAACACCGAGCGGGTGGGATCGACGGTACCGATGATTTTATCGAGTTCGGGCACATCCAGGGCCAGCATGAGCGCCCGGCGCACCTCCCGGTTGGGCAGACGGTTCAGGTTGAACACCAACCCCCGCACGGTGAACCCGGGCCTACGGATATACCGCAGCTTGGGATTATTCTTTATCGCCTCGCGCTCGGCATCGGTCAGGGTGAAGGGGTATACCAGAGAGGTCCCGTCCACCCGTCCCGCTTGGAGATCGAGGAGGAAGGGCCCTTTTTCCTTGTAAACCCGGAACACGATGCTATCCAGGTATGGCTCCCCTCTCCAGTATTCGGGGAACTTATCGAACCTTATGTACTGTCCCGGGCTCTTTTCGCCGAATTTGAAGGGGCCGGTACCAACGGGGTTATCCCAGAAATCCCACTCCATGTTCTCTTCCACCGACAGGTTGGCGAGGATATGCGCGGGGAGCATGGGGACGCGGGCCAAGGTAAGGAGGAACTGAGGCGAAGGCTTGGTGAGGTTTATCTTGACGGTGTGATCGTCCATCACCTCTATTCCCGCGAGGTGCTCCGCTTGTCCATCCCGATAGGCCTGATAGCCCTCGATCAAGTCGATGGAATACATCTGCACCGCCGGGACGGAGGGATGGGATACCAGTTCAAAGGAGAACACCACATCCGCAGCAGTAAAGGGCTCTCCGTCGTGCCACTTAACGTTCTTACGCAAGTGCAGGATCCAGGTCTGAAAATCGGGGGTTTCCCAGCTCTCGGCCAAGCACCCGGTGTAGTTTAGAGAATCGGCATCGAGCCACACCAAGGTCTCGAACACGGGCCAACTCAGTTCCGGACCCCCGGCTTGGGCATAGGGAGGAAGCTCAGGAAGGGTCAATTCCCGAGGCACCCTCAACCTAACGATCCCGCCTTTGACCGGCTCCTGAGCTGACACCACAACCCCTACCAATGCCATCACTAACAACACTGCACACCATCGTTTCATCTTCGCCTCCTAAAATTGTTTAAAAATGACACTTTTAGGATTACACCGAAGTTCACATTTCTCCTCTGTTATCACCTCCTTCCGTCCCCAATCGTTGGGTGAGGACTTCAACTGCAGCACGGACTCTCTCTACCAGAACAGCTTCGAAATCGGGTCTGGTAGTTTGTGATGTGACAGGGTATGAAACGCTCACTGCCGCTAGGATTTGGCCGTTGGGATCCAGGAGGGGGAAGGCGACGCAGCGTACACCGGGAAAGTACTCCTCATGGTCTGTGGCGAACCCACGTTCGCGGACCCGCCTTAACTCGGCGGCCAACTCCTCCTTGTCGGTTATGGTGTTCGACGTAAGGGCCGGAAGCTCCAGGGACTGCAGGATCTCCGCCCGGATGTCCTCCCGCTGGAAGGCCAGCAGCACCTTTCCCAGGGCACAGGCGTGGGGCGGTACGGGCTGGCCCAGGTTGGAGTTCACGATGAGGTGCGCTTTCCCTTTTTCCAAGGCAATCGGGACCACGAACCTGCCCTCCCACACCGCCAAGGTGGCGGTGAACCCCGTTTCCTCCGCCAACTTTTGGAGGATGGGATAAGAGAGGTCAGCCAATAGGCCCTGGGAGCTCGAGAGAAAAGCTAACAGCCGATAGCTTATCCGATATTTATTCCCATCGCGAATGGCGAAACCGCAATAGACAAGGGTCTGAAGGATACGTAGGCTGGAAGCGCGATCAGTGTGAAGGAACTGAGCCATTTCCGAATTAGTACACCCCTGGGGGCGCTGAGCTAAAAACTCTAGGGCTTCCAACCCTCGGGCCAAGGTCTTTAAGGGCGCTTTTGTACACATAATGAAACTACATTTCAATAATAGCACACAAGGAGGAAATTGTCAAGAAGCGAACCACTATTACGTCCAAATTTTTAAAATTTTACAAAAAGTTTGTAAACTTAAAACATTTTGACGTTTGTGGACAAAGAAGAAAAATGGATGATCCACGGGTCACTCGAATGGGAAACCAAATGCAAATCTCGCAGCTCCAGGCTCTTACACGAGACAGCAAACTACATGATGCTCGCGTCAGAAGATTAATTATTTTTACTTAACTATCCTCAGCATCCCGCAACTACGTTATCAGTCGAGATATTTGCTCCTCCTACGGACTGCGGCAAGATGTTGTGGAATGCTTCTACTGCCATCGCCTCTCACATTGCTAGCGGAAGAAGTGAAAGAGTTCTCGTCCAAGGCCCTTTACAGCCGTCCGCTTTTTGAAACACGCGGAGAACACCGCATTGTGCATCGAGCTCCGCGCAACAAGAAACCATTGAGATATTTCTAAAAAGGGGGCGCCGCGGCGCCCCCTTTTTTCTCCCCCTCGCTTTCGGCCTCGTTCAGCTCGCTTTGAGGGCAGCCTGGGCCGCGGCCAGGCGGGCCACCGGCAACCTGAAAGGCGAACAGGAGACGTAGTCCAAGCCCACCTCGTGGCAGAAGTGGACCGAGCGGGACTCACCCCCGTGCTCTCCACAGATCCCCACCTCGAGATCGGGGCGGGTCAACTTGCCCCGCTCCGTGGCGATCTTGACGAGCTCGCCCACCCCGCGAGTGTCCAGGGTGGCGAAGGGATCGTCGGGGAGGATCTTCTTCTCGAGGTACTCTCCGATGAACTTGGCCACGTCGTCCCGGGAGAAGCCGAAGGTCATCTGGGTAAGGTCGTTGGTGCCGAAGGAGAAGAACTGGGCCTCCCGGGCCACCTCATCGGCGGTGAGGGCCGCCCGGGGGATCTCGATCATCGTCCCCACCTGGTACTTGACCTGAACCCCTTCCTCCTCCATCACCCTCTTGGCCACCGTGTCCACCATCTGGCGCATCCGCGCCATCTCGTTGACATGGGCCACGAGGGGGATCATCACCTTGGGGTAGGGATCCTTCCCTTTCTTTTTTAGGCGGCATGCGGCGCGGAAGATGGCCTCGGCTTGCATCTCGTAGATGTCGGGGTGCGTTATCCCCAGCCTTACCCCGCGGTGCCCCAGCATGGGGTTCATCTCCCGCAACCCCTCGATCCGGGCCCGGAGTTCCTCGGGAGAGATCCCGAACTCGGAGGCGATCTCCCGGATCTTCTCCTCCTCCTCCGGCTTGGGGAGAAACTCATGAAGCGGCGGGTCGAGTAAGCGGATGATAACGGGCTTTCCGTCCATGACCTCCAGAAGCCCCTCGAAGTCCGCGATCTGCATCTCGGAGAGTTTCTTGAGGGCCTCGATGCGCTCGGCCGGGTCCTTCGCGATCAGAGCTTTCTGCATGTGGGGGAGGCGGTCCTCGGCGAAGAACATGTGCTCGGTGCGGCAAAGGCCGATCCCCTCCGCCCCTAACGCCAGGGCCACCTCTGCCTGGTCGGGCTTATCGGCGTTGGCTCGGACCCCGAGGCGGCGGCGCTCATCGGCCCAGGCCATGAGCTCGGCGAAAAGCTGGTAGATGGGAGCCTCCTCCGGCCGCTTCGTCTTTTCGATGAGGACCTGGATAACCTCCGAGGGCATGGTCTTCACCCTACCCTCCAGGACCTCGCCGGTGAACCCATCAATGGAAATCCAATCGCCCTCCTTTAGGGTCACTCCCCGGGCGGTCACGGTGCGGGCCTCATAATCGATCTCCAGCTCCTCGCATCCCACCACTGCCACCTTCCCCACCTGGCGGGCCACCACCGCGGCGTGGGAGGTGAGGCCACCCCGGGCGGTGAGAACCCCGGCAGAGGCGAACATCCCCTCGATGTCCTCGGGGGAGGTTTCCTCCCGCACCAGGATCACCGGACCTTCCTTGGCCATGCGCACGGCGTCATCGGGGAAGAAGGCGATACGGCCGGTGGCCGCCCCCGGCCCCGCCGCCAGACCCTTGGCGATCACCTTGGCCTTCCGCTTCTCCTCGGGGTCAAAGATGGGCTGAAGGAGTTGATACACCTGCTCGGCGGGCTCGATCCTAAGGATCGCCTCTTCTTTGGTGATCAGACCCTCGCGCTCCATCTCCACGGCGATTCGCACGGCGGCGAACCCGGTGCGCTTCCCGGTCCTCGTCTGGAGGAGGTAGAGCTTCCCGTCCTCGATGGTGAACTCTAAGTCCTGCATGTCTCGGTAGTGGCGCTCCAGCTTCTGGCGCACTTCCAGGAGCTGCTTGTAAACCTCGGGCATCTCCCGCTCGAGCTCCTGGATGGGCTTGGGGGTGCGGATCCCGGCCACCACGTCCTCCCCCTGGGCCGCGAGCAAGTACTCCCCGTAGAGTTTGTTCTCGCCAGTGGCGGGGTCCCGGGTGAAG
>MTNL01000050.1 GCA_002010365.1 Candidatus Acetothermia bacterium JdFR-50
CCCTCAAATCCACTAAGATCTCCCCCAATTTCTTGTCCCGCTCGAAATACTCCTCCAGGATGGATAGGACAACCGATGAGCGTGAACGCCTTTCCCTACGAGCCTTCTCATCCACCAGTCGAATTAAATACTCATCTTCCTCACCGAAGTACAACGTTACTTGCATCCCCCCTCCTTCACTCAACGGCTTATTTCCGCAGTTATCCCACCTTCTTTCGATATATAAATAATCTGAATCCACCCGTCAAGGATAGAAAACAACTGTTGCTAGCAACCGAAAAGTTATTACTCTTTGGACGAGAATATCGGTAAGCGGATACTGGAGGAGAAGCCTGTGCGCTTTGCTTTGGGTACTGTTGAATACCGCGTTAAAGCTTTTATCTTTGACAAGGATGGAACTCTTTTGTCCCTCCACCATTGGACCGCAATTATGTTGGCCCGCAGGAATGCTCTTGTCCGATCCTTCGCCCTGCCGACCCACGTTCAGGAAAAGGTCCTGATCGCTATGGGTGTAGATCCCGAGCTAGAACAACCTCATCCCAATGGGGCTATACATCGGCCACGCCAAGAAACGGAGGAGAAGGTGGCTGCAATATTGAGCGAGACGCTTTGTTCATCCTTTCCCGTGGTCTTAGCAGCGGTCAAAAGAATCTTCGCCGCCGTGGACCGAGGGTTTCCCTGGCATCGCTATCTTCGCCCGACTCCTGGCGCAGTGGATCTCCTCAAAGACATAAAGCGTGCCGGAGGCAAAGTAGGAGTCCTAACACACGATTCCACCGCGCCCACGAGGCTCCATCTCCAGCACGCGGGGTTCGATAGGCTGGTCGACGCGGTGATCGGTCTCGACATAGCGCCTGCTCCCAAACCCGACCCACGGGGAGTGTTTCTTGCCTGCAAATTTCTCGGCGTTGAACCTCACGAAACCGTCATCGTGGGCGATGGACCCGAAGACATAAGGGCTGGAAAGGCCGCGGGATGCCTTCTCACCATCGGCGTGCTTACTGGCAAAGGGAGTTCGTATGAGCTCTCCGAAGCGGATCATCTTTTGAGAACCTTGAAGGAAATAAGGATCTCCGCTTAACCCCAGACGAGGACCCACAAACCTAATCCAAAACAGTATAGGGCGAAGAGAAAAAGTTTGCCCCGAAAAAGGAAAGCCAGAAGGAACTTTATCGCTAAAAGACCGCTGGCAAGGGCTGCTACCCCTCCGAGTAACATCCCCAAAGCCTCTCCTACTCCAATTTGCCCGACCCCTTCCCCTATGGAAAAAAGTCCTGCCCCCGCAATGGCAGGAATCGCTAGAAGGAACGAAAATCTGGCCGCTTCTTTTACATCCACCCCTAAGAGTATCCCGATGGAGATGGTGATCCCCGATCGGGATATCCCGGGAAAGAGGGCCATTGCCTGTGCGAGGCCCACAACCAAGGAACTGAAAAAATCCAATCCCCCATGCTTTTTGCGCCGCAAGGTCCATTCAGCGGCCAGAAGGAAGGTCCCAGTCACCATTAGGAGTGCCCCCGCCACCCGCACGGAGGAAAAAGCCCGTTCCACTTCAGCACGAAAAAGGAATCCGAAAACTGCCACGGGAATCGTACCTGCTATAAGCAGAATCAAGTATCGCCGGCTCTCCCAATCTCCTTTCAGCACCCCTCGCGCGAGTTCAAAAAGGGACTTTCGAAAGTAGATCAACACTGCAAGTAGTGTCCCCAAATGCAAAACTCCCTCGAGTATGGTGCCAGGAAGCCTGAGACCGAAGAAGGCTTTAGCGAATACTAGATGTGCCGAACTGCTCACAGGAAGGAATTCGGTGAGTCCCTGAATAAGGCCGAGGAGAAGGTAACGTCCCATCCCGACGTTACCCCAGGAGCACTAAGAAAAGCAGCAAAATGAGGGCTCCAGCGCCGGCGATGAGGAACCAGGAAACCCCGGAGTGTGCAGCCTTCGGGTCCCCTCCCAGCTCTACCTCCGGGATCTCTGACGCTGTAGCCTCCGTTCCTGACATATTAACTATGAGAATAAAAAACGTTTTTTGAGTGAATTTGAAGCAAACATCTTCGCTAGGACAGTAAGAATATGAGACTTCTACCTTGGTGGAATACTTTCCGGCACCAAGTGGCTGAAGTCGAAGAGGAACCGAAAGGAAAATCCTTTCACCTGCTCCCAACTCCCCAACCGTCTTCGGCTCAGCAGTGGCCCCAGGTGGGAGATCCGACAATTTCACTACGAGCTCTTTGGCTTCATATGTCGAGGCGTTCTCCAGCTTTATTCTTAAAGGAACCGTGCCTTCAAATCCCTCAGAGACGGAGATCTTCGCCGGGACTTCCACCGAAAGGATAGGGCTTGGGGAGGCATGGGCTTCCCCTCCGCTCCCCACATCCCTTCCCTTGTCTTCCAGCTCAAGCGCCCCGAACAGTTCTTCGACCTTCTCTTTGACCTCTTCCTCTGCCAGGCCTAGCCATTTCCCCCTAATCACCCCCTCTTGATCGATAAGGTACAAGGTGGGGATCGCCTGAACACGAAACAGTTTGGCCAACTCGCTATCGTAACCTTTGCCATCCCAATATTGAGGCCAAGGAAGCTCAAAATGCTCGATGAACGCCAGGGCTTGTTCCCGCGAGAGGTCGAGGTTAATCCCGATGATCTCAAGTCCTCGATCATGGTAAGCATCATAAAGCGCTTTCATTTTCGGCGTCGCTACCACACAGGGAAGACACCAGCTGGCCCAGAAATCCAGAAGCACCACTTTGCCCCGATATTGTGCGAGGCTCACCTCTTTCCCTCGCAAGCTTTTGAAGGAGAATTCGGGGGCTTTAGCCCCGATATAAAGAGGAACCTTGGGGGGCACATATTCCGTGGGAATCACCTTAATGATGCTTCCATCCGTGGAGACTTCAGCTACTTTGAACGAGCTCTTCCCGATGGTGAAAGGCTCATCCATCGCGAAGGACTCATGTCCCCCTTCCCCGCCCCGCAACACTCCATCACCGTCCACGTCCACCACGTAAAAGTCCGCCTCATCGCCGTAATTTCCGTTCACATCAGCATCAACCAGGACAACCTTGTAAGATCCGCCCGCCAATTCGAGTAATCCTTCCATGGCCGTTTGTCCGATAAGGAAAAGGAACCCCCGTCCCGCCGGCCAAACAACCGAAAGCTCATATGGCTTATCATGTACAGTAAACTTAAGCTGCCATAGCCATTCTTCCGGCGATAGCGGAGTTCCCAAATGGCCTTCTGACTCAGAAAACACGCTATCCCCATCGAAATCCACAGCCAAATAGGGGGAGTTATCGGTAAGAACCGCGAACATCAAGGGATACTCATCTCCTCCTAGCTCCAGAAGCCCAAAGAGGGCCATGGCGGGCTCGGGGCCCTGCCGTTTCAATGGACGTTCCAAGGAAGCATAGAGCCGAAACACCCTTTTGCCCGCGGCCCAAGTCCCAAGCTCATACGCCGGCACCGGTGAAAGCGAGACCGTGATTTCATCGGCAGCCAGGGAAAGGATGGTAAGTCCCACAAGGAAAAACGTGACAACCAAGGGAACTTTCATTTTCGGCCCCTTTCTTAAAAACCTTTTTAAGTTTTTGTAGCCCTATTTTACGTCCCCGCGGAGCCGGCGGGAAGCCGCCCGCAACCGTTCCACCACAAGCTCCTTACCCGCCAACGTCAGGAGATCGAAAAGCCCCGGCCCCACCGTCCTACCGCTCGCCGCCACCCGGATAGGCTGCGCCACGTCCTTTAGCCGTAGGCCGAGCTCCGCCAGCTTCTCCCGGATGCATTCCTCCACCGCCTGGGGAGTGAACTCATACAGCCCTTCCAGCGCCGCAGCGATCTCCTCCAGGGGTGTGGCGATCTCCGGGACGAGGAACTTCTCCGCCCCTTCGGGCACGGGGAGCTCGCCGGGGAAGAGGAACCGGGCGGCGTGGGCCATGTCCACGAGGGTCTTATTACGCTCCCGCAGTAGTTCTGCCGCTCGCACCAACCTTTCCTTCCCCAGGGCCCGTACCTCTTCCTCCGTCGCCACTCCCTCTTGGACGATGTACTCCGCCAAAAGGTCTGCCAGGCGCCCTGGATCGGTCCGCCTTAACCACTCGTGGTTGAGCCAAAGGAGCTTGGCCTCGTCGAAGACGGCGGCGGCACTCCGCACCCCATTAAGGTCGAAATAACGGATTAGCTCCTCCCGGGTGAAGATCTCCTGGTCCCCGTGGGACCACCCCAGCCTGGCGAGGAAGTTGACCAGTGCCTCGGGAAGGAACCCCCGCCTCCGGTACTCCAACACCGACACGGCCCCGTGGCGCTTGGAGAGCTTGGTCCGATCCGGGCCGAGGATAAGGGGGATGTGGGCGAAAGAGGGGGGATCCCACCCCAACGCCTCGTAGATCCAGAGCTGCTTCGGAGTATTGTTTAAATGCTCGTCTCCCCGGATGACGTGGGTCATCCCCATGTCATGGTCGTCCACCACGCAGGCGAAGTTATAGGTGGGAGTTCGATCGGAGCGCAGGATCACGAAATCCTTGAACTCGGAGTTGGAGAACTCCACCCGTCCGAGAATCAGGTCCTCCACCGCGGTGATCCCCGACCGGGGGGCCCTGAACCACACCGCGCCCTCGGACTCGTAGGCGGCACCCTTGCTGAGGAGCTCCTCCGCGATCTCGCGGTGGCGCTCGAGTCGGTCCGTCTGGCGATAGTACTCGTCCCAGTCCAAGGTGAGCCAGTTCAGGGATTCCTTTATCTGATCTATGGCCTCCTCGGTGGAGCGGGTACGGTCGGTATCCTCGATCCTGAGGATGAACGTCCCCCCGTGGTGCCGAGCGAAGAGCCAGTTGAACAGGGCCGTCCGGGCCCCGCCCACGTGGAGGTAACCCGTGGGACTAGGCGCGAATCTTACTCTTACGTTCGACATAGCCGATGGATTTTAGCGTTTCCCCTCGGCCTTTAAAGGACACTGTTCTTGCGCGTCACACGTCACCCCTTACCTTTTATAAGCCTCACCGGATCCCCCGGCCGAATCCTTCCCCCGGCCACCACGGCGGCGAACACCCCCACCCGGGGCATGATGCAATCCCCCGCCATCTCCCTGATGGCACAGCCCTCGTGGCAGGGCTTCCCGATTTGGGTCACCCGGAGGCGAACCTCCCCCACCTGGATCTCGTCCCCCACCTCCACGATGGCGAGGTCGAGCCCCTGGGTGGTGATGTTCTCGGCGAAGGCCCCGGGGGAGACCTGGACCCCGTGACGGGCCTCGAAGGCCCGGATCTCCGCCTGATCCAGGAGGCTCACTTCGCGCCCTGCGGTGCCGGCGTGGGCGTCCCCCACCACCCCCAGGCCCTCCCGGCACTCGATCTCCGGCACCGGGTGCTTGGGGGTGCCCTTCCGTTCGCTCACGTTCACCGAAATCACCCGCGGTCCCTGATCCATCGCCCGCTCTTCCCTCCCGTCTTCTCCAGGAGCTTGATCTCCTTGATCACCGCCCCCGGACTCCGGGACTTGCACATGTCGTAGATGGCCAGGAGCGCAGCGGCGCAAGCCATCATAGCCTCCATCTCCACTCCGGTCTTCCCGGTGCAGCGGACCTCGGCATAGACGACGATTTCCCCCTCCCCGGCCGCGAACCTAATGTCCACCCCCTCCAGCCCGGGGAGGGTATGGCACAGGGGAACCAAATGTGGGGTGAGTTTCGCCCCCATGATCCCCGCCACCTGGGCCACGGCGAGCACATCCCCTTTGTGGATCCTCCCCTCGAGGACGCCCTGCAGCACCTCCGGCGGCAGCTCGATCCGGCCCATGGCCAGGGCAGTCCGCTTGGTAGGAGGCTTGTCCCCCACGTCCACCATCCTGACGGGCTCCCGCAATCTCTCCGGACTCAAAATCCCCCCTTTCCCGGGTTATGATACCGCCCGAAGGAGGAGACGGTGCTGAAAAGGTTCCTCGCGCTCGGTAGCATTTTGCTCGCTTTGGGGGCGCCCCTCGCGGCGGCGGAGCTGGTGCTGGCCACCACCACCTCCACCTAC
>MTNL01000252.1 GCA_002010365.1 Candidatus Acetothermia bacterium JdFR-50
GGATTCCTCTCCGCCCGCCATGAGGAGGAGATGCTCCGACACGGCGAGGAGTGCCTGCGGCACTTCTTCACCTACGAGGAAGGGGAAGGAAAAAGGCCGGCCATGGTGGAGCAGTTCTTCGCCTTTCGCGAAGGAGGCGTTCGGGTGATCGGATATTGGGACCGAGTGGACCGAGGGGATGACGGGGCGGTGATCATCGATTACAAGACCTCTCTGGTGGAACCCAAGGACGCGACGCGGCGGACCCGGGAATCGTTGCAGCTTGGGATCTACGCCTTAGCTTATGAGAAACTGGTGGGGGAGCGGCCCACGGGGGTGGAGCTGAGGTTCCTCACCCCGGAGGTGGTATGTGGGCGCAGTCGTCCCACCGAGAGGATGTTGAAACGGGCACTGGAAGCCATCACTCAGGCGGCGGAAGGGATAAGGTCGGAACGATTTGAGCCCAAACCGAGCATTCACGCTTGCCGCCCTTGTGCGTATCGAGATATCTGTCCCCATGCCAAACCCCTTTAATCTGTCGAGAAGGCCTCCGCGAGCGTCTATAATCGCGTGGAAATCGGGGCGTAGCGCAGCCTGGCAGCGCACCTGCTTTGGGAGCAGGGGGTCCCCGGTTCAAATCCGGGCGCCCCGACCAAAACGCGGTGTTTTTCATCACGGAATGACCTTCCCTCACCCGGTCCGCATTGGGGATCGGGGTAGCCTGTGGTGTGCTATAATGAAGTGGAATAAAAAAATCTCTGATGTGGGAGGATGATGGGCGATGAGGAAAGCGGGTTTTGTGGCATTAATTTTGTTGCCCCTGGCGGGTCAGGCATTGGCCTTGAGTTTGTGTGACTTCCGTGCTCCGGAAACGAGCCTCTTGGACATCGGGATCTCATTCGCATACCACTACCTCGAAGACCCGGAGCGCCCCGGGGTGGAGGTCAATTCCGGCAATGTCTCTTTCACCTACAGTCAGATTTACAGCGCCCCCGAGCGCGGATTCTCCCTGGATGCGGTGGGCCTTTTGGGTCTGCAGGGATTCGCCCTGGCCGATGCTACAGTGGAAAGCAACGGAACCTATCGGTACTACGTTGATCCCGCGGAGCCGTTTTTCCTCTTCGGGGGATTCGAGGCCCGTTGGCGCACCGGTGCTCCCTACCTTCAACCCTGGTTGCAGGTCAACCTAGGTGTGGGCTACGGTAGGTTCAACGACGTGACACCGTTGGCCAAGGCGATGCTCATCGCCGAGGATCTCCTACGGTTGGGAGCCATTCCTGCTTCCCTTTCGGATGAGGCCCTCATGGCGGTGGCCCAAGAAATAGGACGTCGCCTGGAATACGAGAAGATAGCCGATCTTGTTGCTGCGGTGGAGCAGATCATCGAGACCGATGCCGGGGTGGAACTCGATGCCCACGCCGTGTTGGACATCGAGAACAGGATCCAGGAGGCGGGCCGGGAGCGGTTCTGTGGCGGCGCCGTCCAGGCAGGGGTGGGGTATGAGATCCTCGACCCCGAGCGAGGCCTGCGGGACATGGTGCTGAACGCCTCCGCGGATTGGGCAGTGGCCCCCGAACCCCGCTCCCAATTACTCCTCAAAGGAAGCCTTTCCGCGCCCCTTCCGTGGAAGGATTCCTACCGTGCCACGTTGGTGGGCAAATACGACTACGAGGTGATCGGCGAGGCCACCTTTACCGCCACCTATTCCCTTGAGTGGGTCAAAGGGGAAGCGATGGTAACGCCTGCGGACCGCCACGCCGCGGTCTTCCAGCTCAGCCTCCACCTCGGGGGTTGGAACGTATCCTTGCGACTCGACTTCACCAAAGGTCCTGGAGATACGGCCTGGACTCAGGAGTTCTCCGTTACGGCGACCATCGATCTCCGCTAAAGCCCGAACAACTCGCGGATAAAAGCGGCCATGGTCCGGTCGGCCAGGACCATGGCCGCTTCCTCTTTGGGGAAGAACAGGGCCTCTGCGATCTCGTCGGGATCGGGATCCGGGTCCCCGTGGAGTTCTATCCCCAGAAAGAAGATGATCCAGTGGAGGCCGGTGTGCTCCCCTATCTTGGTCCGTACCCCCAGGAGGCCTTTTACCTTACAGGGAACCCGCAGCTCTTCCTCAACTTCCCGGGCAACCGCCTCCTCCGGGGATTCACCGAAGGAGAGGAACCCTCCGGGCAAGGACCAAAGTCCCTCAGTCAGCCCCCGGGATGCTTTGACCAAAAGCACCTCATCCCCGCGTTCCACGATCCCCTCCGCCACCGCTCTGGGCAGGGTGCGGTGGACCGCTTCCCGGAGGATAGGGGAGGCATCAGGCCGCAAGGGGATCTCGTCTTTTAACACCCATTCCCGGGGATGGCGCTCGAGCTTTGGGATGCCCAGGGCCACTCCTTCCTTTCCCCAGGGGAGCTCGTGCACCACCTTGTAGGGAAATGGAATTTCCTCGTCAATCCGGGGCAGATCCAGAAGTCCGTTCCGCCGTACGGTGTAGATCCTGCCGTCGGTTTCCAAATAAAGATACATAGCCCCGCGATTTTATCGTGCCTTTGCTTGCGTAAAAAAGCCCCCCCAAAGATAATTCATGCGGCACGGGAAAGGAGGGAGATGGCCAAAATACTAAAAACGAAGGAAATTTGTACCAATATTTGGGAATTTATCATTGAAGCTCCTCTTATTGCCTCCAAAGCCCAGGCGGGACAGTTTCTCATCCTCAGGCTACATGAGCGAGGAGAGCGGATCCCCCTCACCCTTGCCGATTGGGACCCGGAAGCGGGCACGGTTACCCTGGTGGTCCAGGCGGTGGGGAAATCCACTCGCGAGATGGTGGAGCGGTTCGGGGAGGGGGATGAAATCCGGGATGTGGTGGGGCCGCTGGGCTTGCCTTCCGAAATCAAGCGATACGGGACCGTGGTCTGTGTTGGGGGCGGAGTAGGGATTGCTCCCATCTACCCCATCGCCCGGGCCCTGAAGGCCGCGGGAAACGGGGTCGTGACCATCGCCGGAGCCCGTCGCCGCGACCTCCTCTTTTGGCTCGATAAACTCGATGCGGTGAGTGACGAGCTCATCGTCACCACCGACGACGGCAGCTTCGGCAGGAAGGGCCTGGTCACCGAACCCCTCCGGGAGCTCCTCGAGGCAGGAAGGGTGGACAAGATCTGGGCCATCGGTCCTGCGGTGATGATGAAGTTCTGCTCTCTTACCGCCAGCGAATTCGACGTTCCCATCGTCGTATCCCTAAACCCCATCATGATCGATGGTACCGGAATGTGCGGGGTGTGCCGGGTAGAGGTGGCCGGGGAAACGAAATTCGCTTGCGTTGACGGACCGGAGTTCGAGGGGGACAAGGTAAACTGGGACCTCTTCTTGGCACGCCTGGCCATGTACCGGGACCTGGAGGAGAAGGCCCTGGAGGCCTATCGGGCGACCACGGAGGAGAGGCTATGACGATCGTGCCCAGAAAGACCCCCATGCGGGAGCAGCCTCCCGCGGAGCGGATCCGCAACTTTCACGAGGTGCCCCTGGGGTATACCCCAGAAGAAGCGGTCCAAGAAGCGAAAAGGTGCCTCCAATGCAAGCGGGCACCCTGCATTCAGGGATGTCCGGTCAATATCAAGATCCCCCAGTTCATCAGAAGGATCGCCGAAGGGGACTTCCGGGGGGCGATCCGCAAGATCAAGGAAGACAACTACCTTCCGGCCATCTGTGGGCGGGTGTGCCCCCAAGAGATCCAGTGTGAGGCCGTTTGTACCCTGGGTAAGAAGTTCGAACCGGTGGCGATAGGGAGGTTGGAACGTTTCGCCGCGGATTGGGAGTACGAAGCCGGTGTGGAGATCCCACCGCCGGGAAAGCCCACCGGGTTCCGGGTAGCGGTGGTGGGATCGGGGCCGGCAGGGCTCACCTGTGCTGCCGAACTCCGTCGCTACGGACACGAGGTGACAATCTTCGAAGCCCTACACGAACCCGGGGGGGTTCTCGTATATGGAATCCCCGAATTCCGGTTGCCCAAGTGTATCGTAACCCAGGAAGTGGAGAACGTGAGGCGGCTGGGGGTGGAGATCCGCCTCAACGTAGTGGTGGGTCGCACCGTCACGGTGGACGAGCTTTTCGCCGATGGCTTCCACGCCGTCTTCGTGGGAAGCGGGGCCGGACTTCCCCGGTTCCTGGAGATCCCTGGGGAGTCCCTGGTGGGGGTCTACTCCGCCAATGAGTTCCTCACCCGGGTGAACTTGATGAGGGCCTACCTCTTCCCCGAATACGACACCCCCATCAAGGTGGGGAGGCGTGTGGCGGTGGTGGGCGGAGGTAACGTGGCGATGGACGCTGCCCGCACGGCCCTGAGGCTCGGGGCCGAAGAGGTGATGGTTCTCTACCGCCGCACCGAAGCGGAGATGCCCGCACGGGCCGAGGAGGTGCACCATGCCAAAGAGGAAGGGGTCGAATTCCACTTCCTCGTGAACCCCGTGAGGTTCCTGGGTGAGGACGGGGTCCTCCGCGGGGTGGAGTGCGTGCGCATGGAGCTCGGGGAGCCCGACGCGTCCGGTCGCCGCCGCCCCATTCCCATTGAGGGCTCCAACTTCACCATGGAGGTCGACACCGCTATCATCGCCATCGGGAACTCTCCCCACCCCCTCATCCCCCGCACCACCCCGGGATTGGAGGTGTCACGCCAGGGAACCATCGTGGCCGACGACCTTGGAGTTACCAGCCGGGAAGGGGTCTTCGCCGGGGGGGATATCGTCACCGGGGCGGCCACGGTGATCCTGGCCATGGGCGCGGGGAAACGGGCCGCCTACGCCATAGATCGCTATCTGCGAGAGAAATATGGCCGGAAAGGGGCGGGATGAGGACCGTGGACCTCCGTAGCGACACCGTGACCCTGCCCCCTCCTGCCATGCGGGAGGCCATGCGTCGAGCGTCCTTGGGGGACGATGTTTACGGCGAGGATCCCACCGTACGAGCCCTGGAGGAGCTAGCCGCCGAGATTACGGGGAAGGAAGCGGCCCTCCTGGTCGCGAGCGGGACCATGGGCAACCTGGTCGCTATCCTCACCCACTGTGGCCGCGGCGACGAGGTGATCTTGGGTGACCAGTGTCATACCTTCCTCTACGAGGCGGGGGGGATCGCGGCCCTCGGGGGCATCCACCCCCATCCTATCCGCAATGAGCCCGATGGGACGATCCCCTTGGAGAGGATCGGGGCCGCTATCCGTCCCGGCAACGTCCACTTCCCCCGCTCCCGCCTGATATGCTTGGAAAACACCCACAACCGGTGCTGGGGCTCTCCCCTCTCCCCGGAGTACACCCAAGCGGTGGCGGAGCTCGCCCATCAACATGGGCTCGCGGTCCACCTGGACGGAGCACGGATCTTCAACGCCGCGGTGGCGTTGGGGGTCGAGGTTCGGGAGCTCACGACCCCCGCTGACTCGGTGACCTTCTGCCTCTCCAAGGGACTTGCGGCCCCAGTGGGGTCGGTGATCTGCGGGGAAAGGGGCTTCATCGAAGAGGCCCGCCGCGTCCGCAAGATGGTAGGCGGCGGTATGCGCCAGGCAGGGATCATCGCCGCCTGTGGCCTCGTGGCCCTTAGGACCATGATCCCGAGGCTCGCCGAGGACCATGAGAATGCCCGCCTCCTGGCTCAGGGGATCGCGGACATCGAGGGATTGGAGATCGAACCCGACCGAGTGCGGACGAACATCCTCTACTTCGACCTTGTCCGGGGGGATCCCGAAGCCTTCCATTACTGGGCCCGGGCCAAGGGGGTCTTGTTCCACCGTACCGGACCGCGCCGCTTCCGATTGGTGACCCATTATGGGATCACGCGTCCCGATATTGACTACGCTCTCGCGATCCTTGCGGAAGCTGCGGGGAAGCTTCTATAATTGAGCCGTATTGGCCCCGTCGTCTAGCGGCCTAGGATACCGGGCTCTCATCCCGGCGACAGGGGTTCAAATCCCCTCGGGGCCAAAAGGA
>MTNL01000151.1 GCA_002010365.1 Candidatus Acetothermia bacterium JdFR-50
AGGACTTCTACTTCAACCCCGAGCGGTACCGCCTCACCAAGATCGGCCGGTTCAAGCTCAACCGAAAACTGGGCCTCAATCGCGAAGAGACCTATCTCACCCCCGAGGACATTTTCCGGGCGGTGGAGCTTTTGCTCCGAGCTCCCGAGGACCCGAGGTTGCTCGACGAGAAGGACCACCTGGGGAACAAGCGTGTGAGATTACCCGGGGAACAGGCCCAGGCTGCGCTGCGGGCAGGCCTTGTGCGCATGGCCCGGGTCGCCCAGGACAAGCTCTCCCGCTATGACCCCGAGGACAAGGACGCCATTCGAAAGATTATTTCCGCCCGGACGGTCCAGGCGGCGGTGAACGCCCTCTTCTACACCGGGCGCCTGTCCCAGTTCCTGGAGCAGACCAACCCCCTCTCCGAGCTCACCCACAAACGCAGGCTTTCCGCCCTGGGGGGCTCTCCCCAGGCCAAACGGGCCAAGATCGAGGTACGGGACGTTCACCCCTCCCACTACGCCCGGATTTGTCCCATCGAGACCCCGGAGGGCCAGAACATTGGTCTCATCACCTCCATGGCCGTGTTCGTGCGGGTGAACGATTACGGCTTCCTGGAAGCCCCCTACGTCAAGGTCAAGAAGGGGAAGGTTACGGGGGAGATCGTGTACCTCATGGCCGATGAGGAGGAAAAGTACCTCATCGCTCCCGCCACCGTGCCCATCGACGAGAAGGGCCGTATTCAAGGGGATCTCGTCCCGGTGAGGACGGGGCGTGAGGAGATTCGCTTCGTGCCGCCGGGAGAGGTGGACTTCGTGGAGGTAGCGCCCCACGCCACAGTGGGGGTCTCTGCCTCCCTCATCCCCTTCCTTGAGCACGACGACGCCAACCGGGCCCTTATGGGGGCCAACATGCAGCGCCAGGCCGTGCCGCTTTTGCGACCCCAGGCGCCCTTGGTGGGGACCGGGATGGAACGGGTGGCTGCGGTGGACTCGGGGGCCGTGGTGGTGGCCGAGGAGGATGGAGTCGTCGAGAAGGTGGACGCCCAGAAGATCGTCGTCCGCACAAAGAAAGGGAGAAAAGTCTACCGCCTGGCCAACTTCGAACGCTCCAACCAAGACACCATCGTCCATCACCGCCCTATCGTCTGGCCTGGAGACGAGGTCACGAAGGGGGATGTCCTCGCCGATTCCATGTCCACCGACAACGGGGAGCTCGCCTTGGGCGCGAACCTGTTGGTCGGTTTCCTCCCTTTCGAGGGCTACAACTATGAGGATGCTATCGTCATCTCCGAGCGGCTGGTGCGGGAGAACATTCTGGACTCCATTCACATCCAGGAGTTCGAGGTTACCGCGGAGGAGACCAAGCTCGGCCCCGAGGAAATCACCGCCGACATCCCCGGTCTCTCCAATAAGGACCGTCGGAACTTGGACGAACACGGGATCATTCGTGTGGGGACGGAGGTCCGCACCGGGGATGTTCTCGTGGGCAAGGTCACCCCGAAGGGTGAGGCCGAGCCCACCCCTGAGGAGAAGATCTTCCGCTCCATCTTCGGCGAAAAGATGAAGAGCTTCCGCAACACCTCCCTCCGCATGCCCCCCATCTCCGGGACGGCCACGGTGATCCGGGTGAAGCGTTTCTCCCGGGCCCAAGGGGATGAGCTCGAGGCGGGGGTTAACGAGCTGGTGAAGGTGTACGTGGCCCAGCGCCGGCCTATAGCGGTGGGGGACAAGCTCGCCGGCCGGCACGGGAATAAGGGGGTCATCGCCAAGATCCTTCCCGTGGAGGACATGCCCTTCCTCCCCGATGGCACCCCCTTGGACGTGATCCTCAATCCCCTGGGTGTCCCCTCCCGGATGAACTTGGGCCAGATCTTCGAAACGCACCTTGGCTGGCTGTGTAAGCTCCGGGGCGAGAAGGCGGCCACCCCGCCCTTCGACGGGGCCAAGGAGGAGGAGATTCTCAAGGAGCTCCACGAGGCCCGGGCGGAGGCGGGCCTGGATGGGGGGGACAACATGGACGGGAAGGTGATCCTCCGGGACGGCCGCACGGGGGAGTCCTTCGAGCAGCCGATTACGGTAGGCTACATGTATATCATGAAACTCGAGCACATCGCCGCTGACAAGATCCATGCCCGCTCTACCGGTCCCTATGCCCTAATCACTCAGCAGCCCCTCGGGGGGAAGGCCCAGTTCGGCGGCCAGCGCCTGGGGGAGATGGAGGTGTGGGCCTTGGAGGCGTACGGGGCCGCTTCGCTCCTCCAGGAGATGTTGACGGTGAAGTCGGACGATACTAAGGGCCGTGTACAACTCTACAAGGCGATCCTCAAGGGGGAGGAGTTTCCGCGCCCCGGAATCCCGGAATCCTTCAAGGTACTGTGGCGGGAGCTTCAGGGGCTGTGCCTTTCCCCCAAGGCCTATGACAAGAAGGGAAAGGAGTTGGATATCGTGTGACGGGGGAGTTCGAGCGGGCGGCCGGTTATCTCCTTTTCCGGGAACGGGGGGGAAGGCGGGAATATCTCCTCGTCCGAAACCGTAACGGCCGCCACTGGGGCTTCCCCAAAGGGCGCATCGAGGAAGGAGAGACCCCTGAAGAGGCCGCCCGCAGGGAGGTGGGGGAAGAGGTAGGGATAAGGGATCTCCGCCCCGTACTCGGTTTTTCCCGCACCATAAATTACAGCTTCATACGTAATGGAAAGCTTATCCATAAGGAGGTCACCTATTTCCTCGCCGAAACCACGGAGGAGGGGATACTGAATGACGATGAGCTTGTGGATATGCGGTGGCTTCCGTTTGACAGGGCTTTATCCACGCTCACCTTTGCCGAGCAACAGGGCGTGCTGAAGGAAGCGGAGGAGACCTTAGGCCATAGGCGAAGCGGACTCTTTGGGAAGAGCTGAACACGTATGGAAACAGAGTTTTCTGCGGGTTCTATTCAGCTTTGGGCCGCATTGGTCGTATTTCTCGCGGCCTATATCCTCATCTTTACAGAAAAGCTCCACCGCACCATCTCCGCCCTCCTTGGGGCGGTGGGCATGGTGTTGGTGGGAACCTTCCTGGGCTTTTACGATCAGGAAGCGGCCCTTTCGGCCATCGACTTCGGGACCTTGTTCCTGGTGGTGGGGATGATGGTTATGGTGGCGATCCTGGAGGGGACGGGCGCCACCCAGTACCTCGCCATCAAAATAGCACAAGCTTCCCGGGGACGTCCCTTTCTCCTCCTCGGGGGATTGGGGGCCTTCACCGCCGGGGCCTCGGCCTTCCTGGATAACGTCACCACCATGGTTCTCATCGCACCCCTGACGATCTCCATCGCCGACATCCTCGACCTCTCTCCCTTGCCCTTCCTCACCACCGAGGCGGCGTTCGCGGTGATGGGGGGGCTGGCTACGTTGGTGGGGGACCCAGCGAACATCATCATCGGTTCGGGTTCGGGCTTGGGATTTGTGGATTTTCTCATTCACTTGGGGCCCGTGGCCGTAGCTGTATGGTTGAGCTCGCTAGGAGTTTTTCTTTTCATTTTCCGGGATTTTGTGCGACAACGCCCCAAGAACGTGGAGAAACTCTTGGAGATCGATGCCCGTAAGGCCCTGGAGGACCCGGTTGGTGCGCGGAGAATGAGCTTGGTGCTGGGACTCGTGATTCTCCTTTATCTTTCCCATCAGTGGTTGGGACTCGAGCCGGCTACCGTGGCCATGTTGGGGGCGGCCTTTTCACTTGTGGTGGTGCGGCCCGATGTACGGAGGGTCTTCGGCGAGGTGGAGTGGAGCGCGATTTTCTTTTATGGGGCGCTTTTCGTTTTGGTGGGAGGACTGGAACATGTAGGAATTCTTCATGAATTTGCGGTCCTCTTTCAGAAATTCGCCGCGGGGAATGTCCTTGTGGCTTCGCTGATCTTGCTTTGGGGTGCCGGGATCTTGTCGGCGGTCATCGATAACGTGGCGTTAGTGATTGCCTTGGTCCCCGTTCTTCAGCGCTTGGCCGGCCTCGGTCTTTCCCCGGAGCATCTCGTGCCGCTTTGGTGGAGTTTAGCCATCGGGGCGGTGCTCGGAGGGCTTGCTACCCCCATCGGCTCCTCGGCCACCGTGGTCACCATCTCGCTTTCCGAGAGGACGAAGACTCCCATCGACGCCCGACGCTGGATGGCGGTGGGAGTGCCGGCGTGGCTTGTGGGGCTCACTATGGGGACCTTTTTCATCGTTTTGGGGGTCCTGTCGGGGTTCTTCACATGATCGCAACCCTTGCGGGCAGCGCCATTTTTCTCGTTACTTACGCCCTCATATTTTCAGGGCATGTGCACCGCACCATCGCCTCCTTATCGGGGGCGGTGGCCATGATCGCCACGGGGATAGGCTTGGGTTTCTACGACTTCGATCTGGCCATGGAGGCAGTGGATTTCAACACCATCGGCCTCCTTTTGGGGATGATGATCATCGTGGGGATCATTCAGCCCACCGGCGCCTTCCAGTACTTCGCCATCAAGCTCTCCCAGGCGAGCCGTGGGCGCCCCTGGCTTTTGTTTCTCGGGCTTTCCTGGTTCACGGCCTTGGTCTCCACGGTTTTGGACAACGTGACCACCGTGGTGATCGTGGCGCCGGTCACGGTGTCCATCGCCGAGGTGATGGGGGTCAATCCGATCCCTTTTCTCCTCGGGGAGGCGGTCTTATCCAACATCGGCGGTGTGGCCACCTTGGTGGGGGATCCTCCCAACATCATCATCGGCTCCGCGGCCGGCCTCTCGTTCAACCAGTTCCTCATTCACCTCGGACCGGTGGTGCTGGCAGTGCTTCTTTTATCCACCGCCGTGTTCCCTCTCCTTTTCCGGCGAGAACTCAGTAAACGGCCTGAGAACCTGGAAAACTTACAACGGCTCGACGCCAGACGGGCCCTAGTGGATCCGGTGACGATGTGGCGGATGTTCTGGGTGCTTGGTTTTACGGTCCTCCTTTACTTCGCGCATGAGCCGTTACACCTTCCTCCGGGATTGGTGGCCCTGATCGGGGCCGCTTTGGGGCTCCTTTGGGTGCGTCCCAAAGTGGAGGAAGTGATGAACCTGGTTCACTGGGATGTTTTGCTGTTCTTTATAGGTCTTTTCGTGGTAGTGGGTGGGTTGGAGTCGGCGGGGGTTTTGGGACTCATCTCCCAGGAGTTGGGACTCCTCGCCCGTTCGGGGGTGCTCATCGCCTCGGTAGCGATGCTTTGGCTAAGCGCTCTCATGTCGGCGGTGGTGGATAACATCCCCTTCACCATCGCCATGGTGCCGGTGATCAGGGCCCTGGGGGCCCAAGGGGCGGAGGTCACGCCCCTTTGGTGGGCCTTGGCGTTGGGAGTGGGCTTCGGGGGGAACGCCACCCCCATTGGGGCCACCGCCAACGTGGTGGTGATGTCAGTGTCCGAGCGCACCCCGTATCCCATTTCCCCTCGCCATTGGATCTCGACCGCTACTTTAATCACTTTCTTGAGCTGCGCTTTGGCCACGCTCTTTTTGATCTTGGGGATTGAGACCGGATGGTTCCTTTGATCCTCTGCGTTGGATGGTTCTTTGGGGACCGAAACGGTAAACTGGTTTTGCCATGGGAGCTTTACTGAAATTACGGGAAGGTCTTTGGCTTCTGGATACCGAGCAATTTGGGCACCCCTTTTTTGGGGGTGTGTACATCCTGCAGAGCGGGGCTGAGGCCGCATTGGTGGAGACGGGCACTTCGTTGGCGGCTCCCCTCGTGCTTGAGACGTTAGAAGCGTTGGGTATTTGCCGTGAGGAAGTGAGGAAGATCTTTCTCACCCATATACACTTGGACCACGGGGGAGGAGCTGGGATGTTGGTCCGGGAGCTGCCTAGGGCCAAGGTGGTGGTTCACGGACGGGGGGTGAGACATCTGATCGATCCCTCCCGCCTTCTTGCTTCGGTAAAGGAGGCCGTGAGGG
>MTNL01000115.1 GCA_002010365.1 Candidatus Acetothermia bacterium JdFR-50
CACCACCCGGATGATCCGGGCGCAGATTTCGGCGCTCGCCCTTTTGCGTTCCTCCTTGGTCTTGGCCCGCTCCATTTCCGCGATCACCGCCTCGGGCACGTTGACTCCTGCGATGTGGGCGTTCATGAACCGGGCCATCTTGGCGCTCTTTAAGGGGATGATCCCGACGAGGATGGGCACCTTCAGGTCCTCCACCTCCCGGACGAAGCGCAGGAACGCGTCGGGATCGTAAACGGCCTGGGTCTGGAAGAACTGGGCTCCCATTTGCGCCTTCAGGCGCATCTTGAGCACGTGGGGGCCCAAGGGCTCCACCCCGGGGTTCACCACCGCGCCCACGAAGAAGTCGGGGCTCCCCTGGAGGTCGTTTCCCGCCAAGTCCTTTCCCTCATTGAGGCTCCTGATAGTGGCGATGAGCTGGACCGAATCCAGGTCGAACACCGGCCGTGCACCGGGGTGGTCCCCCAGGGTGGGGTAGTCGCCCGTTAAGGCCAGCACGTTCTCGATCCCCAACGCCCAGGCCCCAAGGAGGTCGGCCTGCAGGGCGAGGCGGTTCCGGTCCCGACAAGTCATCTGCAATATGGGCTCGTAGCCTTCCCGGGCGATGAGGGCGCACAGCGCCCACGAGCTCATGCGCAGGACCGAGGACTGGAGGTCGGTGACGTTGAAGGCGTGGACGTACGGGGCCAGGCGCCGCACCTCCTCCAGGGCCGCCCCCACGTCCGTGCCCTTGGGGGGGCCGGCCTCACAGGTGATCACGAACTCCCCTTTGGCGAACCTCTCGCGGAGCCGCATCACTCCTCCTCCAGGTACTCCAGGGCCCAGAAGGGGGCCTTGCGCCGGGAGAGGGGGACGTCCAGGCCCTTCTGGGAGTCCTGCGGGGGCCGGTACCGCGTGAGCAGGTCCAGCCGCCCCAGCGCCTCGAGGCGGTCGTAGATCCGCTGCCAGCCGCAGGGGCGACCGGGCTCGAGCTCACACTCCCCGTTCTGGGAGCCGCCGCACGGCCCGTGCAGTAGGCCCTTGGGACAGGCTGTGTGAGGACAAATTCCCCCGGTGTAGTAGAGGAGGCAGTCCCCGCACCGGGCGCAGCGCTCCTCCGAGGGCCAAACCCCCTGCAGCCCTCCCATGGTGACGGTGTTGGCGGCGGGGTAGACAGGCTTGTCAAGCACCTGGGCCACCGCCTGCACCCCCACCCCACAGGAGGACACGATCACCACGTCCGCGGCCTCCACCTGGTCGCGGCGGCGGGAGAGGCGCAGCCCCACCAGGGCCTTGTTGCACAGAAACGGGAGGACCAGCGTCCCGGTGAGGGGATGCCCGGCATCCTCCAGGGCCGGCCGCAGCGAAAGAACCGCCTCCTCCCCTCCCGTGCCGCACACCTCCGCGCATCCTCCACATGCGAGGAGGAAGACCCGTTCCCCCTCCTCCAGGTAGCCGAGAACTTCCTCCAGAGGCTTGAGTTCAGAGACCAGCATCCCGACCTCCCCTCACTGGATGGCGCAGGCCAGGCACGGATCGAAGGAACGCACGATCCTCCCGGCCTCCAAAGTCCCGTCCCCGGAGACCACGGTCCCCTGCAGGGCCTGCTCGATGGGGCCGGGCTTTCCCTCCCCGTCCCGGGGCGAGGCGTTCCAGGTGGTGGGCGCGATCACCTGGTAGCGGGCGATGATCTTGCCGGAGATCCGGATCCAGTGTCCCAACGCCCCCCGGGGCGCGTCCACCAGCCCCTGCCCTCCGCTCTCCTCGGGGATCTTGTACTCCACCGCCACCGGGGCGAATAGGTTGAGTTCCGAGAGCCACCGCTCCATTGCCCGGGCGAGGAAGAGGGCCTCTATCCCCCGGGCCAGATGGCGGCCCATCACCGAGCTCAGGGCCGCTGGCGAGGCGTTCGCCTCCCGCAGGAGATCCTGGGCGAGGCTCTGGAACTCGGGGGACCCCACCTGGAGGCCCACCGCGGCCCGGGCCGCCGGCCCCACTTCACAGGGCTCCCCCCGGTACCGGGGGGACTTGATCCAGGAGTAGGCCCCGGCCTTGTCCAGGTCGGGCGCGGCCTCCTCCTCCCACGGCGGCTGGGGGCCATCCCCGGAGTACCAGGAATGTGCGAAGCCCTCGCGGATCTCCCCGGGATCAAAGGGGACGAACTCCCCATCGAAGATGGCGCCCGCGGGGAAAAGCCTTCCCTCGTCCAAGGGGAAGCAGCCGAAGGTAAGGAGCTTCCCCACCCTCCCGAGCTGGAAGTGGTCGTGGTAACGCTCGGCCAAAAGGAGGATGTCCGGGATGTAGGTCCCCTCGATGAACCCCGCGATCTCTTTCAGACGGAACCGGAAGGCGGCCACCTCCCCCAGGGTGGGTCTATAAGTGACCCCGCCGGGGACGATGGACATGTCGTGGGGCATCTTGCCGCCGAAGAGGGCAACCAGCTCCTGGGCCTTGCGCCGCATCTCCAGGGCCTTCAAGTAGTGCTCGGCCAGCTCCTGGGACTCCTCCCGGAAGAAACGGCGGTCCTCATCGGTGCCCGGGGAGAGGGCTCCCGGAAGGGCCCAGGAGGAGAGGTAGTCGGGGAGGGCCAGGTGGTAGAAGTGCAGGATGTGATTATGGAGGAAGTTGGCCCCGTAGATGAGGTTCCGCAAAAGCTGGCCGTTTCGCGGCGGCGTGAGACCCAGGGCGTCGTCCAGACACAGGGAGGCCGCGGTGGAGTGGGCCAGGGGACACACACCACAGATCCTTTGGGTGATCTTCTGGGCGTCCAAGGGGTGCCGGCCCACCAGGATCTGCTCCAGGCCCCGGTAGAGGGCCCCGGAACACCGTGCCTCCCGGATCACCCCGTCCTCCACCTGGATCTCCACACGCAGGTGCCCCTCGATACGCGTGATGGGATCAATAGCCACCCGGTTCATCTCGCCCCCCTATAGCTCGCCTTCTCCTCCTCCAACGAAAGCTTCCGGAAGAATGGGGAGAAGCGGTCCGGGAAGTCGGGTTCGGTACAGCCGATACAGGGATGCCCGGCCCTGATGCACCAGTTGACGGAGTCGTTCCAGGCGTGTTCGGGACAGGCCGCGTCGGTGAATGGCCCCCGACAGCCGAGCTCGTAGAGACAGCCCCGTTCCCCGAAGTAAGGCGCGAAGCGGGCCACGTCGAAATCGGGACGGCGGGGGCAGTGTTCGTGGATAAGCCCGGAGTATACGCTCCGCAACCTTCCCGCGTCGTCCAGGTCCTCCGGCCCGGGGAGGCCACGGACGAGAAGTGTCACCACCGTCTCCACGAACCACCGGGAGTGGGGCGGGCATCCCGGCACGTTCACCACCGGCACCTCTATGCCCTCACGTCTCAACAGCTCCCCAATGCCCACACAGCCCGCGGGGTTGGGGGCACCGGCCGGTATGCCACCGTAGGAAGCGCAGCTCCCGAACGCCAACACCGCCAGGGCCTTCCGGGCCAGCGCCACCGTCCGCTCGGCTATGGGCACGTCCCCCACCGTACCGTACCGACCCTCGGAGGCGGTGGGGATCGCCCCCTCCACCACCAACACGTACTCCCCTGCTTCTTCCTCGGGGACCCGCTCCAGTACCTCCAAGGCCGGCCGACCGGTGGGACCCATCAGGGTGCTGTGGAACTTGAGGGCGATGCTCTTTCCGGGGACGAGTTCATCCAAAAGGAGGTTCTTTATGTCGGGGTATGCAGCGTTCATGAGGGAAACTGAGCATCCGGTGCAACCGGCGGCCTGGAACCATACCACCGTGCGAGCCTCTCCCCTCACCTCGCCTCCTTTCCGGATCGAGGAATCAGGTTAGCGAGTTACGCCTTTTGAGACAACTTTTGCACAGATTTGACAGGTGCGCCTCTTTTGCGGTACTTAATCCCCGTGGGTACGGGCAAGGATTTTCAAGCGGAGACACAAGAAGTGTTGCGTTCGCGTGAAAAATCCCCCCGGGAGTTGATCCCTCTGCTCCAGGAAATCCAACATAGGTTTGGATATCTTCCCCCGGAGAGCCTGAGGGAAGTGGCGAAGGCCCTGCGTATCCCCCTGAGCCGGGTATATGGGGTGGCCACTTTCTACGCCCAATTCAGCCTCACGCCCAAAGGTAAGCATCTTGTGCGGGTCTGCCTCGGAACCGCTTGTCACGTGCGGGGTGCCCCTCAGGTCCTGGAAGAGCTGAGACGGCAGCTGGAAGTGGGGGATGAGGGGATCAGCGAGGACGGCTTGGTGTCCCTGGAGACGGTCCGATGTGTGGGGGCCTGTGCGTTGGGTCCCGTAGTGGTGGTGGACGAGGAGTATTGGGGGAGGATGGCCCCCGCCAGGGTGGAGGAGTTGGTACGGACCCTGAGGGAAAAAGATGCGGAAGCTTAGGAGCCCCGACGAATTCCACGAATTGCAGGCAAGGATTCGGGGTGAGGCGTTGCCACCGGTGACCATCTCGGTGTGCGGCGGCACGGGGTGCCGGGCCTTCGGGGCCGAAAGGGTCCTCTCCACCCTGGAGCGGGAGGTGGAGCAGCGGAACCTGGCCGGGGAGTTCCAGGTAAAGATGACCGGCTGTCACGGGTTCTGCGAACGGGGCCCCATCGTGGTGGTGCGCCCCCAGGGCTACTTCTACCCCGGCCTCAAGCCCGAAGACGTGCCCCGGCTCGTGGACTCCCTGTGGCGGGACGGGATCGTGGAGGAACTCCTCTACGTGGACCCCGTCTCCGGCCGGAGGATCGCCCGGGAGGAAGAGGTCCCGTTCTACCGGGGGCAGGTGAGGGTGGTTCTGGGCGCCAACGGCCACATCGATCCTACGTCTATCCGGGACTACCTCGCCATCGGGGGTTATTCCGCCCTGGTCAAGGCCCTGCGGATGGATCCGGAAGAGGTGATCGAGGAGATAAAACGCTCGGGCCTGAGGGGCCGGGGCGGGGCGGGCTTCCCCACCGGGAGGAAATGGGAGTTCTGCCGGAAGGCGAAGGGGACCAGGAAATACGTGATCTGCAACGCCGATGAAGGGGATCCCGGGGCATACATGGACCGGAGCGTCCTGGAGGGTAACCCCCATGCGGTGATCGAGGGGATACTGATCGGGGCCTATGCCATCGGGGCGGACGAGGGCTACGTGTACGTCCGGGCGGAGTACCCCCTGGCGGTGAAGCACCTCCGGCTGGCCATCCAGCAGGCCGAGGAGCTGGGCCTCTTGGGGGAGAACATCCTGGGGACCGGTTTCTCCTTCACCCTCCATGTGTTCGAGGGAGCGGGGGCGTTCGTGTGCGGCGAGGAGACGGCACTCCTCGCCTCCATAGAGGGCCGCAGGGGCCAACCCCGTCCCCGTCCCCCCTTCCCGGCCCAGCGGGGCCTGTGGGGGAGGCCCACCAACATAAACAACGTGGAGACCTGGGCCAACGTCCCCCACATCATCAAGAACGGCGCCGACTGGTTCCGTTCCCTGGGGACCGAGGGAAGCCCGGGCACCAAGATCTTCTCCCTCACAGGGAAGGTGCGTAACACGGGCCTGGTGGAGGTACCCATGGGGACCACGCTCCGGGAGTTGATCTTCGGGATCGGGGGGGGCCCCCCGGAGGGGAAGCGGTTCAAGGCGGTCCAGATCGGGGGGCCTTCCGGCGGGTGTCTACCTGAGGATTTGCTGGACCTGCCCATCGACTACGAATCCCTTACCCAGGCCGGGGCGATGATGGGCTCCGGGGGCATGGTGGTGGTGGACGAGGGCACCTGTATGGTGGAGCTCGCCCGGTTCTTCCTTGAGTTCACTCAGGCAGAATCCTGCGGCCAGTGCCCTCCGTGTCGCATCGGCACGAAAAGGATGCTGGAGATCCTCACTCGGATCACCGAGGGGCAGGGGAGGCCCGGGGATCCCGAGCTCCTGGAGGAGCTCGCCGGAGGGGTACAGGAGGCTTCCCTATGCGG
>MTNL01000028.1 GCA_002010365.1 Candidatus Acetothermia bacterium JdFR-50
CCCCGCGAAAAGGGGAAGGACCACACGGAGGCATTCCACCGCCGCGAAGACAGGCTCCTTGTCCTCCTGCAGATCACGGTTGTATCCGGAAGGAAGGCCTTTCAAGGTGGTAAGGAAGCCGCAGAGGATACCGATGAGCTTTCCCGTCCGGCCGCGAGCAAGCTCCAGGGGGTCGGGGTTTACTTTCTGGGGCATGAGACTCGATCCGGTACAGAAGCCGGGGTTCAGCTTCAGGAAGCCAAACTCGGGACTGGAGAAAAGGATGAGGTCCTCAGCCAGGCACGAGAGATGTACTCCCAAGAGGGCAGCGGCAAAGAGGAACTCCGCCACGAAGTCCCGATCGGAGACGGCATCCAGGCTGTTCTCCGCAGGGCGGCGGAAGCCCAGTTCCCGCGCCAGGTACCCCTGGTCTACCCCGAAGGGGTTTCCCGCCAGCGCTCCGGCCCCCAAGGGCAAGATCCCGGTTCGTTCAGCCACGGAGTCCAGCCGTTCGAGATCCCGGACGAACTTCCAGAAGTGGCTCATCAGCCAATGGGAGAAGAGGATCGGCTGAGCCCGACGTAGGTGGGTATAGCCCGGCATGATGAGACCCAGGTTCTCTTCGGCGACGCGGACAATGACCTCTTCAAGCTCCAACAGGCCTTCCTTCAATTCAGGAATTTTTCCCAACAGCCAAAGTCGCAGGTCGGTGGCCACCTGATCGTTTCGCGAGCGGCCGGTATGGAGCTTTCCGGCCACCTCTTCGCCAATCAGTTCCCCCAACCTCCGCTCCACCGCTGTATGGATGTCCTCGTCCCCGGGGGCGGCCACGAAGGCCCCGGCGCGGAACTCGGCAAGGATCCTTTCCAAGCCCCGAACAATGGCCCATTCCTCCTCGGGCGAGAGGATCCCGGCTCGCCTCAGGGCCCGGGCGTAAGCAATGCTTCCCCGGATGTCGGCGGCGAAGAGCTTTCGGTCCACCGCGAAGGAGTCACAGAACAGACGCACACCCACCGCGGTATGCGGTAGCCGCCCATCCCACAGGGTCATGCTTGACTCACCTCTTTGGATGTCTCTTCCTGCAGTGCCAGCGCTCGTATCCGCAGCGGAAGACCAAAGAGGGAGATGAACCCCGCCGCTTCCCTCTGATCGTAGACCGCATCCGCCCCGAAGGTGGCGAAGTCCTCCCGATAAAGGCTGTAAGGAGACTTCCGTCCCACCACAGTGCAGGAGCCCTTGTAGAGCTTCAGACGTACGGTTCCGGTGACCGTGCGTTGTGTGGCGTCCACGAAGGCATCCAGAGCCTCCCGCAGAGGGCTAAACCAAAGTCCGTAATAGACCAGCTCCGCGTATTTGTGGGCTACTAGCTCCTTGTAGTGCAGGGTCTCCCGGTCGAGGCAGAGGTGCTCCAGGGCTTGATGGGCCAGATACAGGACCGTACCCGCCGGGGTCTCGTAGACTCCCCGAGACTTCATCCCCACCAAGCGGTTCTCCACCATGTCCACCCGACCCACCCCGTGCTTTCCCGCCAGGGCGTTGAGGCGCGCGATCAGTGCGACCGGGGAGAGCTTCTCCCCGTTGAGGGCCACGGGAACCCCGTGTTCGAAGTCCAGGGTCAAATATTCGGGATCCCCTGGGGCGGCAGCAGGGGCTGTGGTCAGGAGGAAGAGCTCCTCATCCGGCTCCCACCATGGATCCTCCAAAGGTCCTCCCTCGTGGGACAGATGCCAGAGGTTTCCGTCCCGGCTGTAAATTGACTCCCCGCTGATCCCCTCTAGGGGTATCCCGTGGGCTTTGGCGTAGGCAATCTCGTCCTCCCGGGAGCGGAGGTTCCACTCCCGCCAGGGGGCGATCACCTGGAGGTTCGGATCCAAGGCTTTCACCGAGACCTCGAACCGAACTTGATCGTTTCCCTTCCCGGTACAACCGTGGGCCACAGCGTCGGCCCCCTCGCGGTGGGCGATCTCCACCAGGTACTTGGCGATGAGGGGGCGGGCCATGGCCGTTCCCAAGAGGTACAGGCCCTCGTAAACCGCCCCCGCCTTGAGGGTGGGGAAGATATAGTCGGTCACGAACTCTTCCCGGAGGTCAAGGACGTAAGCCTTGCTCGCCCCTGTCTTCAGGGCCTTTTCTTCGATCCCGGAGAGGTCCTCCCCCTGGCCGAGATCGGCGGTGAAGGTGATTACCTCGCACCCGTGGGTGCTCTTGAGCCAATGAAGGATCACGGAGGTATCCAGCCCTCCGGAATACGCTAACACCACTTTCTTTGCCGGCACCTTCTGTCCTCCTCGGACGGCGTTTCGCCGATTCATTCCCCGCGGGATCTCCCGCGGCCCTATCTCACGTTTTGGCTTAATTAGGCAAATCAGGCCGGGCAGCGTCCCGGACCGTCCGAGGAGAACAAGGGGGAAGGGAACCGCACCGCGTACGGTCCGGGCCGCTACCCGGCCGTACGCACCCGCGGTTTCGGGAGGACAACTTTGAAATATCGCACGAAGTTCATATACGACATCATTCATTGCCCGTCAAGACCGTTTGCCTTTGCGCTCCATTGATATGGACAAATCTTGGAGCGGCATCGGTAGGCTTAGACAGCCGAGGAAGTAGGGCTACACTCAAGGCATGACGACATATGAGGACTTTTTGAAGCTGGATATACGGGTGGGGAAGGTCATCGCGGCCGATCCCTTCCCCGAGGCCCGGAAGCCCGCCTACAAGCTCCGGATCGACTTCGGTCCGTGGGGGGTGAAGCGCTCCAGCGCTCAGATCACCGATCTCTACAAGCCGGCGGACCTGATAGGGAAGCCGGTGGTGGCAGTGGTAAACCTCCCCCCGAAACGCATCGCCGGCTTCCCCTCCGAAGTCCTGGTCTTGGGTGCGGTCTTCGAGGAAGGGAAGGTCTCCCTCCTCTCTCCCGACCATGAAGTACCTTTGGGGAGCCGGATACTTTAGCTCCGTGGGAGGGAAGCGATGGCGCGCGGGGTAATCGTCCGAAGGGCACGGGTTGAAGATGAAGGGACGTTGGCGGAAATGATATCCGCCTTCCGGGTGGAGCTCGCCCGTTTTCGCGGCTGGGAGCAGGGGCCCGATCTAGAAGCGGCCCGAGAGGAGCTCTCCGATTTTCGGAGAAAGGATTGTCCCGTCTTCGTGGCCGAAACGGAGGGGAAGCCGGTGGGCTACTTGGTTTGCCGAGTGGAAGGGGATGTGGTCTGGGCGGAGCAGCTCTACGTCCTCCCGGAATTCCGCCGCCGTGGGATCGGCTCGGCCCTGTACGCCGAAGCGGAGAAGCTCCGCGAGGGCCTCGGGGGAGAGACGGTCTACAACTGGGTCCATCCCAACAACGACACCATCATCTCTTTTCTGGCGAAGCGGGGTTATACGGTCCTTAACCTCATCGAGATCCGTCGTCCCTGGCCAGGGGAAGTCCCTGCCCGGAAAATCCGCGTGGGAACCCACGTGTTCGACTATTAAAATACCCCCACCGTGCGTGATCACCGGGAGTTGGGATCGCTTCTGCGGCGTCTGAACGGAAAGGGCTACGGGGCATACAAGGCCCTGGAGGGGGCGTGGCGGTTTGCCGAATTCGTGCTCTTCGTGGACCACGTGCAGGGGGACCCCTTCGCCACCCCGAGCCGCCTCCGGGTCCGGGTACCCATGGAGATTGCCGCCATCCCCCGGGATTTCTACCGGAACAAGCCCCGGAAGACGGCCCTGGAGGACTTCCTCGTCCGGAGCATCGCGCGATGGATCCCGATGATCACCAAGGGGAACCGGGGCTCCGGGCATTCGGGGAGGTTCGGGGTGGTGGATTTCGGTCAGTGCATCCTCCACCGCACCGCCGTCTGGGTGACGGAGGAACACGTGGAGGCCATCGTATCCTGCGGCCTCCCCGCGGCGGGACGGAGGATCCTGGGCCATGAGGCGGCGGAGATGTTACTCGAGGAGCTCCCAGAGCTCGTGCGCCGGGCCCTCACCTTTGAGAACATCGACAAGGTCGCGGTCCGGGAGCACGTAGCCTGCGGCGAGGATGCCGAGGCCCTGAGGGAACAGCTCGCCGAAAGGAAGCTCGTCGCCTTTGTAGCCGAGGGGGCGATTCTCCCCCGGGAGTCAGGAGTTTCCGACCGGCCCCTCCGGGAGGGCGCGGTTCCCTTTACCCCTCCCCCTTCCCTCGCCGTGATCCTGGAGCGGCCGAACTGCGGCCCCATTCGGGGGATGGGGATCCCCGAAGGGGTGACCCTCATCGTGGGCGGGGGATACCACGGGAAATCCACCCTTCTCTCCGCCCTGGCCCAAGGAGTCTACAACCACATCCCCGGCGACGGCCGCGAGTACGTGGTGACGCGGAAAGAAGCGGTGGTGATCCGTGCCGAGGACGGGCGGTTCGTCTGTGGGGTGGACATCTCGCCCTTCATCTCCAACCTCCCCAACGGCACCGACACGGAGAGCTTCTCCACCCAGAACGCCTCCGGCTCCACCTCCCAGGCGGCCAACATCATGGAGGCCCTGGAGGCGGGAGCGAAGGTGCTTTTGGTGGACGAGGATACCTCGGCCACCAACTTCATGATCCGGGACGAGCGCATGCAGGAGCTTGTGGCGAAGGAAAAGGAGCCCATCACCCCTTTCCTCGACAAGGTAAAGCCCCTTTACCGGGACCACGGGGTGAGCTCAATTTTGGTGATGGGGGGTTCCGGGGACTACTTCGAGGTGGCGGACTGGGTCATCATGATGGACGCCTACCATCCCGTGGACGTGACCGAGAGGGCCAAGGAGATCGTGAGGAGATATCCCCTGAAGCGGCGGCCCGAAGGGGGAGACCGTTTCGGACGGATCCCCCTGAGGGTCCCGGATCTCTCTTCCATCCGGGCCCGTACCCCAAAGGGTAAACTCAAGATCCGAGCGAGCAAGATGGCGTTGCAATTAGGGAACTCCGTGATCGACCTCTCCCGGATCCACCAGATCGCCGAGGTCCCCCAGACGCGGGCCATCGGCTACATCCTGGCGTATCTGGCGGAGAACGGCCGCCGGTTCGCGGGGAAGCCCCTGGGGGCGATCCTGGAAGTGGTGGAACGGACCTTGGAAGAGGAGGGCCTCTGGCCTTTCCTTCCGGCGCGGTACGGGGACCTAGCGGCCCCACGCCGGTTCGAGATCGCCGCCGCGTTGAACCGCCTCCGTTCCCTGCGCCTCCGAGATGGAACGATATAAAGGGATCATCCCCGACTGGAAGAAATTCTGGGAAACCATCCACACCCCGCTTCCCACCGTGATCCGTACCAACACCATAAAGACGAGCCCGGAGACATTAAGGCGGCGGCTCGAAGCCAAGGGCTTCCGTCTGGAACAGTTTGCTTGGAACCCGCTCCTTTTCCAAGTGGAGGGCGAAGTCCCCATCGGGGCCACCGTGGAGCACTGGCTTGGGCTTTACTACGTCCAGGAGGCCACCCAAACCCTCCCGGCCCTGGCCCTGGCCCCCAAGCCCGGGGAGCGGGTCCTCGACCTCTGCGCCGCCCCCGGTGGGAAGGCCACCCAGATCGCGGCCCTGATGGAGAACCGGGGGACCCTGGTGGCCAACGACATGAACCCCAAGAGGCTGCGGGCTCTGATGGCGAATGTGTATCGGATGGGGGCGATCTGCTGTGTGGTAACCGAGTGCCGGGGAGAACACTTCCCGGGGGAGGGAATCTTCGATCGGGTATTGGTGGACGCCCCCTGCTCCGCGGAGGGAACGGCGAGGAAATACCCCCATCTCCGTCAGGGGGCATCCGTCGCTTACATCCAGCGCATGGCGGCGATCCAGCGGGGGCTCCTCTACCGGGCCCTTGAGCTCGTCAAGCCCGGGGGGATCGTGGTGTACTCCACCTGCACCATCGCCCCCGAGGAGAATG
>MTNL01000127.1 GCA_002010365.1 Candidatus Acetothermia bacterium JdFR-50
ACCTACTGTCTTCAGTATTCCACCACCGAAGGAAACATCGAACTCCGGCGCGTCCTATTGGGGTTGCTCCGAGATGACGGCATCGAAGCGGAGCTGGAAGGGATCATCATTACCACCGCGTCCCAACAGGGACTGGATCTCGTGGCGAAGACCTTCCTCGATCCCGGTGACGTGGTATACGTGGAGCTTCCCAGTTACATCGGGGCCATCCAAGCCTTCCGCGCGTTCGAAGCCGAATTGGTGGGGATCCCGCTGGAAGAGGACGGCATGGACCTCGATCGTCTTCGGAGCCGCATCAAAAAGGACCGGTTTCACGGCAAGAACCCAAAGCTCGTCTACGTCATACCGGACTTCCAGAATCCAGCAGGAGTATGTTGGTCACGAAAGAAACGAGAAGAACTCTTGGAGATAGCGGCGGAGGAAGACCTCCTCGTGGTGGAAGACGCCCCCTATCGAGCGCTCCGTTTTGCGGGGGAAGAGAAGCCGGCCCTAAAGTCCCTGGATGAAGAGGGCCGAGTGGTCTTCCTCTTCACCCTCTCCAAAATCCTCGCCCCCGGCCTGCGGCTAGCGGCGCTTGTGGGAACCAAAGAGATCGTGGACAAGGTGGTGGCGGTGAAGCAAGCCACCGACCTCTGTACCCCGGCCCTCACGCAGGCCTTGGCCCTCCGTTTCCTTCAGGAATATGACCTTCAAGCCCACATCGAGAAGATCCGCACCTGTTACCGCAAGAAGCGGAACGCCATGATAGCGGCCCTGGAACGCTACATGCCCGAGGGGGTGCGGTGGACCCGTCCCCAGGGAGGGTTGTTTTTGTGGGTCACCTTGCCGCCCGGCGTCGACACCGAGCGCATGTTCCCCAAGGCGGTGGAACGAAAGGTGGCGTATGTCATTGGGACTCCATTTTTTGTAAATGGCACCGGCAAGAATACCATGCGCCTCTCCTTCGCCATCGCCACCATCGAGCAGATAGAGGAAGGGGTCAGGCGACTGGCGGAGGTGGTGAAGGAAGAGCTCTCCGCCCTCCCTGCCTCAGCCCAGATCTGAGGACGTCCTTTCCGCCCCCGTTCCTCTTTCGGGGGCGCTTTTCTTTTCGTCCTTGAGTTTCTTCCTACTCTCCTTTAGCCTCCAACAGATGATTGAGAGGATCTTACAGGTTCTGGAGGAAAAGGAACGGGAATTAAAAGAGATTGAAGCCCGCCTTGGCGACCCCGAGGTCGCGAGCTCCCCCCGCTTCGCCGAGCTTTCCCGCCAGTACGCAAAGCTCTCGGAACTTGTCCGCAAAGGGGAGGAACTGCGAAAGGTCCTTGCGGAACTGGAAGAGGAGCGGGACCTCCTCACAACCACGGAGGACGAAGAGCTGAAAGTGGAGCTCAAAGACGAAATAAGAAAGGGCGAAGCCCGGGTGGAAAGGCTCCTTTCGGAGATAAAAAGGGAGCTCCTCCCCGAACGTCTGGAGGACCAACGGAACGCTATCGTGGAGATCCGGGCCGGAGCGGGGGGAGAGGAGTCGGCACTTTTCGCGGCGGACCTCTTCCGCATGTACTCCCGTTACGCCGAGCGAAAGGGCTGGAAGGTGAAGGTGCTGGATTCCCATCCCACGGACCTCGGGGGCTACAAACAAATCACCTTCGTGGTGGAGGGAAAGGGAGCCTATGGGCGGCTCCGTTATGAATCGGGGGTACACCGGGTCCAGCGAGTGCCTGTAACCGAGTCGTCGGGGCGGATCCATACCTCCACGGCCACGGTGGCGGTGCTTCCGGAGATGGAGGAGGTGGACGTGGAAATCCAACCCGAAGACCTGCGGATCGAGACCTTCAGGGCCGGGGGACCTGGAGGGCAACACATGCAGAAGAACGAGACCGCCGTCCGCATCACCCATATCCCCACCGGGATCACCGTGGCATGTCAGGACGAACGTTCTCAGTATCAAAACAAGGTCCAAGCACTGAGGATCCTCCGAGCGCGCTTATGGGAACTTCAAGAGAGGAAGCGTCAAGAGGAACTGCAGGAAAAGCGTCGCCGCCAGATCGGGACCGGGGATCGCTCGGAAAAGATCCGCACTTATAACTTCCCCCAAAACCGGGTCACCGACCACCGCATAAACTTTACCACCTATCGTCTTCAGGAAATCCTGGACGGGGATTTGGATATCCTTACCGCCCCCTTGTTCGAGGCCGAGCTTTCCCAGGAGCTCGCCGAGACCCTTAGAGAGAGGTGAATTCCACATAGTTCACATTGGCACCGGCGATTTCATCTGGATAAAATTTGTGTGCCCCATCGTGGGCTTTTTGTTTGATTCAAAACCGGACAAAGGAGGGAGAATGACGGAGAAACTCAACCCCTTCGCCATCGCCCAGCGGCAGCTTGACGAGGCGGCGGCGATCCTGAAGCTCGACCCCGGAACCCATGAGCTTTTGCGGTGGCCCATGCGAGAGTTCCACGTGCGGATCCCCGTCAAGATGGACGACGGGACCGTGAAGGTATTCGAGGGTTTTCGGGTGCAGTACAACAGCGCCCGTGGGCCCACCAAAGGCGGCATCCGCTTCCACCCCGATGAGACCTTCGACACCGTGCGGGCCCTGGCCGCCTGGATGACGTGGAAGACCGCGGTGATGGACCTCCCCCTGGGAGGGGGGAAGGGCGGTGTCGTCTGCAACCCGAAGGAAATGTCGGAGGGCGAGCTGGAGCGTCTTTCCCGGGGGTACATCCGCGCCATCGGCCACTACATCGGACCGAACATCGATGTCCCCGCACCCGACGTCTACACCAATCCCCAGATCATGGCTTGGATGATGGACGAATACGAGAAAATCGTGGGACATAGCGCCCCAGGGGTCATAACCGGCAAACCCCTGCCCCTGGGAGGATCGGCAGGCCGTGGCGACGCCACCGCCCGGGGCGGGATCTACGCCGTCCGCGAGGCTGCCAAGGTCCTAGGGATCGAACTCAAAGGTGCCACCTGTGCTATTCAGGGCTACGGCAACGCGGGACAGTTCGCTCACAAGCTCGCCGCCGAGATCCTGGGAATGCGGGTAGTGGCCGTCTCCGACTCCAAAGGCGGGATTTACAACCCCGAGGGGCTCCTCTTCGCTGAGGTCCTCAGGCACAAGCAGCAAACCGGCTCGGTGAAGGGCTTCCCCGGTGCCCAACCTATTTCCAATGCTGAACTCCTGGAATTGGACGTAGCGGTCCTCTTCCCCGCGGCTTTGGAGAACCAGATCACCGAGGAAAACGCCGACAGGATCAAGGCCAAGATCGTGGCCGAACTCGCCAACGGCCCCACCACCCCCGAAGCCGATGTCATCCTCCATCAAAAAGGCGTTTATGTTATCCCCGACTTCCTCTGCAACGCTGGCGGAGTCACCGTCTCCTACTTCGAGCAGGTGCAGAACGCCTACAACTTCTATTGGTCCGAGGAGGAGGTACATCAGTTACTGGACCGAAAGATGACGGCCGCCTTCCACGCCGTGCACGAGGCCGCACGGAGGTACAACGTGCATAATCGCCTGGGGGCCTATGTGGTGGCGGTAAGCCGGGTAGTGGAAGCGATGAAGCTTCGTGGCTGGATATAACTTTAGAACCAGCGAGCCTAAAGACCTAAAATAAGGGGCGCCACGAGGCGCCCCTTATTTTTAGAGATAGCCCAGCTGTAGGGCAACGATCATCCCCGCACCGAGAAGGAACATCACCAGCCCCGCCACGAAGTGCAGCGTCCCCAACCGAGCCGAGCGCCATTTCTCCGCCCGGGCGGTGGTGGTGAAGCCGAAATGGATGCCCAGGGTAATGATGAGGAGGGGAAGCACGAAGATCAGGTTGTAGAAGAGGAGGTAAACGATCCCCTGAAACCGGGTGCTGGTCTTGGAGATAAGTGCGAGGATGGCGATATAAGGACCGGATGAACAGGGGAGCAGAAACAGGGAGTCCAGAATCCCCACCGCGAACGCCCCGGGAATGGTAACGGCGGAGCTCGTTAGCTTTTTCACGATGGGCCGCCACCGTTGGGGTACTTCTATGGTGAACCACTGCCCGTAGGCGAAGTAGTCTTTCATGTTCCAGAGGCCGAGGAGGATCGCCAGGGAGGAGACGGTGAGAATGAACGGGCGTTGCACCCCGGCGGACTGGATCGCGGTGAAGATCCCAAGCCCCATGAGGAAGTAGGAGATGTAGATCGCCGCCACAAAAGAAAGACCCACCCAAATCACTTTCCCGCGACGGCCAGCGACGAGGAGAGTTCCCAAAAGGAGTATCAAAACCGCAAACGTGCAAGGATTGACCGAATCCGCTGCGGCGGCCAGCACCAAAGCCGGAATGGTCAGGGCCTCGGCAAGACCCTCCCCCTCCACGCCTTCTATGCGGGAGAGGGGAGAAAGAGCTTTTTCTTCTATGGCGCGGCGGACGGCCTCCTCCAACATCATCTCCTCTGCCGGACCCATGGCCTCGAAGGGCTCCGGCTCCAGGCCGTACACCTTCAACCCCCCCGCCAACCCCCCCATGGCGATGAGGGCGTAATCCCCCACGAAGATGAGAGGCGTGTAGATTTCCTCCAACTTGACCTCAATGCCATAGGCTTTGAAAAGCCTCGCCAGGATGTCTTGGGCTTTCGGATCGTCCACCTCGAAATACCTCACCTCGAGCCCGGAGTACCGGGGCAAAAGTTCCCCATTCAGATACTCCTCGATCCTGGCGCAATGGGAGCAGCCGTGGCGACGGAAGAAGACGAGTTCCGTGGCCCCAACGGAAATGGCCACGAAGACGACCATCAGTGAGATTAAAAAGGATTTCCTCATCGTCCCTCCCTCGGATCGCCTGGGTTCAAGGGCACAGTTTACCGGGACAGAGAAAAAGGGGAGGAGACGAAGGTCTCCCCCCCGGGCGAAACCAGGTCACTCCGAAGAGATCACCAACAGATCGCCGTAGCGTTGGCGCCACTGTGCAAGCCCTCCTAGGATACACGAAGCCTCGTATCCCTGAGACCGAATGTATTTTGCAGCGGGACAGGATTTGGTGCCGTCCTCGTCCACACACCAAATGCTGAGCTTCACCCCCTTTGGCAGGCTGCGGGGGAGGTGGCTCACGACCCATTGGGGGAGCGTCCCCGGATTAACGTTTATGGCCCCAGCCAGATGGGCCGCGGCGAACTCCTCCGGGGAGCGGACGTCCAGTACGAGCACGTAGCGGGAAAGCAACTGCTGTGGATCTACTGAATGTTGTCCCGAGCGGGGCTTTCCCTGGAAAGCGAAGGGCCCCTCCTCGCCGAACTCGATGAAGAGATTTCCGTAACGGGACTGCCACTCTACCAATCCCCCGGCCAAGGCCCGGGCAAAGCGGTACCTCCGTTGAACCAACATCGCCGCCGCCTGGAGGGCCGACTCTCCCGTGTTGTCATAAAGGAAAATCAGGACTTGGGGAGAGAACTCGCCGATTCTCTGAGCGAGTTCAGCAAAGGGGATGTTTATCGCTCCGAGGAGATGTGCGCGGGCGAACTCCTCCGGGGATCGTACATCCACCAGCAGGTAAAGGGCATATTTCAGGTACCAAGCGGAACGCTCGTGGGGTTCGGCTGGACGCACATAACCCACTAGCGCCAATACCAACCGGGGGTTTTGGGGGTCATTAGTAAAGACGTGGATCTCCTTCCGCACGTGGCGTCCGCCGAACCCGCTGGAGTCGAACGTGGCCGCCAGTTCCAGGGCCTCACCCGGCATCAGGACTTCCTTGGGAAGGGCGGCGACGGTGCACCCGCAGCTGGTGTAGGGCTTGCGAGTGAACACCAATGGATCGGTCCCCTCATTCCGGATCACGAAGGTATGGGTTATGACCGTGCCTTCCTTCACCTCGCCGAAGTC
>MTNL01000226.1 GCA_002010365.1 Candidatus Acetothermia bacterium JdFR-50
GTCTGGGCCGATGAGGCGGTGCGGGACATCCCCGCGGCCGTGGTAGGAGGGAACCGGGAGGGATATCACTACATCGGAGCGAAGGCGGAGCGGGACTTCCGCGTGGACAGGTACCTGGATCTACATCGCGTTCGAGAAGGGGATCCCTGTGGCCGCTGTGGTGCCTCACTGCGGTTGTGTCGGGGATTTAGCATGGGCTGGATGTTCCAGCTGGGAACCGAGCGGTCCGAAGCCCTGGAAGCCACCTTTCTGGACAAGGACAGGAAAAAGAAGCTCATCATCATGGGACATTATGGGATCGATCTCTCGAGGCTTCTGGGGGCGGTGATCGAGCAACACCACGATGAGGAGGGCATCATCTGGCCGGTGGAGATTGCACCCTTCCACGTGGTGGTAACGGTGCTGCGCCCGGATATCCCGGACCAGCTGGAGTTCGCCACAGGGCTGGCCGAAGCGTTGGCTCGGGCAGGGTTCGAAGTCCTGGTGGACGATCGGGACCGTTCTCCGGGAGAGAAGTTCCACGATGCCAAGCTCATTGGGATCCCGGTGATGCTGGTGGTTGGGCCCAAGGCGCTGAAACGCGGCGAGGTGGAAGCTGAGCGCCGGCGCGACGGGAGGAGGTCTTCCTTTCCCGCGGAGCCCGCCGCAGTGGTACTGGAGGTTCGGGAGCTTTTGCAGGGCGAATGCATTTGACTCAGGCTTCCCCAAAAGCTATACTGGGGTTGTCGGTCCTAGGAGAAAATCCCCATGCGAGTTTCGGCAATCATCCCGGCCTTCAATGAGGCCGACCGTATTGGAAAGGTCCTCGAACCCCTGAAGAAAGTTTCCGAGGTGGAAGAGATCATCGTCGTGGACGATGGCTCCTCCGATGATACTGCGGATGTGGCCCGGAGATACGGGGTCAGGGTAATTCAGCTGCCGCAAAACAAGGGGAAGGCCTTGGCGTTGGACGCCGGGGTCAAAGTAGCCAAGAACGAGCTCCTCCTCTTTCTAGATGCCGATCTTGTGGGGCTGCGGCCGGAGCACGTCAAAAAGCTCCTCGATGCCTATGCAGAGGGAGGAGCGGATATCGTGATCGGGATTTTCAAGGAAGGCCGTGCGGCAACCGATCTTTCCATGAAGATCGCCCCCTTCCTCTCGGGACAGCGGGTATTGCATCGGCGTGTTTGGGAGCGGGCTCGGAAGGTTTTGGACGAGGAGACGTCCTTTGGGGCCGAGATCGCCCTCACCAAGGCCGCCTTGAAGGAAGGATGGAAACACCGCCGGGTCACCCTGGAAGGGGTTTCCCACGTGCGCAAGGAGGAAAAGCACGGTTTCTGGGAGGGGTTTAAGCACCGGCTCGCTATGTACCGTGATATTCTGCGCACCATCTTCAGAAGGCTGTGAGGGACGAGGTGATAAGGTGAGGATAGCCATCGGCGCGGATCACGCCGGCTTCCAGCTCAAGGAAGCGCTGCTCAAGGGTGTGTTGGCTGCCCACGAGGTACTGGACCTCGGTACCCATTCTCCTCGGGAGCCCACCGATTATCCCCGGTATGCCTTCGCCGTGGCGGAGGCGGTGGCCAAAGGGAAGGCGGAATACGGGATCCTGATCTGTGGGACTGGGATCGGAATGTCCATGGCCGCTTCCCAAGTCCCCGGGATCAGGGCCGCCAACTGCGTAAACGTGTACATGGCTCGTATGGCCAGGGCCCATAACGACGCCAACGTCCTTTGCCTCGGAGGGCGGGTCATAGGGGTCGGGCTGGCGGAGGAAATCGTGCGTGTCTTCCTTTCCACCCCGTTCGAGGGGGGACGCCATGCCCGACGTCTGCAGCTCATCTTTCAGGGACCCCACAGGAGGGGGTGATGGGAGTGGAACTGACGGAGATCCGCAATAAGCCCATCGATGAGCTCGCGGAGCTCGCCAAGGAATTGGGGATCGACGGGACCAGCGAAATGGGCCTCTATGAGCTCCAGCTCGCGGTGGTGAAGGCCTTCGCCGAGCGGGAGGAGCTCTACGCTGAGGGGGTCCTGGAGATCGTCACCTCCGACAATAACACGTTCTTCGGTTTCCTTCGGGATAAATCCTGTCTGCCTTCTCGCTACGACGTATATGTCTCCCCCTCCCAGATACGCCGCTTCAACTTGAAAAACGGAGATATCGTGCGGGGGCTCGTGCGTCCCCCAAAGAACGGGGAGAAATACTTCGCCCTGCTGCGGGTGGATGAGGTGGACGGCAAAGACCCCGAAGAGGTCCGGCGCCGTCGGGACTTCCACGAGCTAACCCCCCTACATCCCAACGAGCAGTACATCCTCGAGCACGACCCCGACGAGCTCTCCACTAGAATGATCGACCTCTTCGCCCCTATCGGAAAGGGGCAACGGGGTCTCATCGTCTCGCCCCCTAAGGCAGGAAAGACCACCCTCCTCAAGCACATCGCCCAGGGGATCGAGGAGAATTATCCCGAGGTTAAACTCCTTATCCTGCTTGTGGCGGAACGCCCCGAGGAGGTCACCGATTTCCGTCGCTCGGTGCGACGGGCCGAGGTGGTGGCCGCCACCTTCGACATGGAACCCCACCATCACACCCGGGTGGCGGAGCTCGTCACCGCCGAAGCGAAGCGCCTGGTGGAGGTGGGATATGACGTGGTGATCCTTATGGACTCCCTGACGCGCCTGGCCCGGGCTTACAACCTCTCCGTCACCCCTTCCGGAAAGCTCCTCTCCGGCGGCATCGATCCCACCGCGCTCTACAAGCCCAAGGAGTTCTTCGGAGCGGCGCGGAATATCGAAGAGGGTGGATCTCTCACCATTATCGCCACCGCCCTCATCGACACCGGTTCCCGCTTGGACCAGGTGGTGTTCGAGGAGTTCAAGGGGACAGGGAACATGGAGTTGGTGCTCAACCGGGATCTCGCCAACAAACGCATCTTCCCCGCCATTGACTTACTTCAGTCCGGGACGCGAAAAGAGGAACTACTCTTGGAGCCGGATGTCCTTCGCAAGGTCCATATCCTGCGGCAATTAATCGGTAACATGGAACCAGAACAGGCGCTGCTCTTCATCATGAGCAAGATGAAGCAGACCAAGGACAACAAGCAGTTCCTGGAGCTAATGAACAGTGAGTAAAGAACTTCTGCTGATACTCTTGGCGCTGGTGCTGCTACCCTTGGCGGTGGCGAGCGTCCTTAATGCTCCCCCTATGGAACCGCCCCAGGGAGATCTCGGGGGGCCGGTGGGAATTTCTCCGGCCCAGGTCTTCGCCACTTACCGAGTACGGCCGGGAGATACCCTGGCGAGTATATCCCGCCGTTACGGGGTTCCCGTGGAATACTTGCAGGCTAGCAATGGGATCGCGGACCCCAAGCGTCTGCGGGCTGGGACGGTGATCCTCCTTCCCCGGGAGGGCGTCGTCCACGTGGTGAAGGAGGGGCAGACCTTAGGGGACATCGCCGAAAGCTATGGGGTGAGTGAGCTGGAGATCATCGCGGCCAATGACCTGAACGGCCTCCCTCTCCCCGGAGATAAGCTGCTCATCCCTCATCCCGCCGAGATCCCATGGCTCGAGGCCTTGGAGCTGGGATGGCGGCCCGATTCGCTTTTCGTGTGGCCCCTTAAAGGTCGCCTCACCTCCTTATTCGGCCCCCGGGTCCACCCCATCTTCGGAACTCCGGATTTCCACACCGGAATAGATTTCGCCGTCCCCGAGGGGACTCCGGTCCATGCCGCTGCCGCGGGAAGGGTGAGCTTCGCCGGCGAACGGGGTGGTTACGGCCTCTTGGTGGTGGTGGAGCATCCCGGCGGTTTTTCCACTTATTATGCCCACCTCTCGCGGATCCTGGCGGAAGAAGGGCAGTTCGTGGAGCAGGGTCAGGTGATCGCCCTGTCCGGAAACACGGGGCTCTCCACCGGGCCACACCTCCATTTCGAAATCCGGCGCCATGGGAAACCCGTAGATCCGTTGTCGTGGCTTCCGTGATGGTGGTCCGCGGCGGGCGGCCCCTCTCCGGCCGGGTGGAGATCTCCGGGGCTAAGAACGCTACGCTGCCCGCTATCGTAGCTTCTTTGTTGGTCGATGCCCCTCTGGTGATCGCCCATGCTCCCAGACTTAGGGATGTGGAAACCCAGGTGTCTTTGGTGGAGTCCTTGGGCAAGCGGGTTCACTGGGAGGGAAGCACCATCCACATAAGCGGCGAGGCCGTGGCGGCGGAGGCCCCGGTGGAGATCGTCTCCCGGATGCGTGCCTCCTTCCTGTGTCTCGGGCCCCTCCTCGTGCGACTGGGGGAGGCTCACGTACCTCTCCCCGGCGGCTGCGTGATCGGGACCAGGCCGGTGGACCTCCATCTCGAAGGCTTGCGGAAACTGGGGGCGGAGGTGGAGGTGCGGGAGGGGGTGGTCCACGCCCGAGGGAAACTCCACGGAGGGCAGGTTTGGCTCCGCTACCCCTCGGTGGGGGCTACGGAACAGCTTTTGCTTGCAGGAGCCGCCATCGCTGAGGGGGTGGAGATCGTAAACCCTGCCCGAGAACCCGAGGTGATGGATCTTCTGCGTCTTCTCTCTTCCATGGGAGCCGAGATCTCCTTCTCCGAGGACCGGATCGTGATCCGTGGGGGCGAACTCCGGGGTACCGAGCACCAGGTGATCCCCGACAGGATCGAAGCCGGAACCTATCTCCTCGCGGGAGCCATCACCGAGGGAGAGGTTACCGTTTCCGGGGTCCGCCCGGTGCACCTCACCGCCCTCACCGCGAAGCTCGAGGAAAGCGGGGCGGAGATCACGTCAAACGAGGAGATCGTCCGCTTGCGGGGGACGAAACCTTGGAGCGGGGTCGAGGTGGAGACTGCACCTTATCCGGGATTTCCCACGGATCTTCAGCCTCAGCTCACGGCTTATCTGGCGCTAGCTCAGGGAAGGAGTGTCATCTGGGAGCGGGTTTTCGAGTCCCGCTTCGGCCATGTGGGAGAGCTTCTGCGCATGGGGGCGAGAATCACCCTCCAGGGTCAGGCCATCCTCATCGAAGGGGTGGAGGAACTACGGGGAGCCGAGGTGCGGGCCACTGATATCCGCGCCGGCGCCGCGCTGGTGTTGGCAGGACTGGCCGCTCAAGGCGAGACGAGGATACGGGGACTGGATCATCTTCGGCGGGGATATGAGAATATGGAGGCGAAGTTGGCCCAACTTGGGGCTGAGGTATGGGTAGAGGAAACCAGCGTTATCTGATCGAGGACTATCTGGGGCGGCGAGCCCGGGTATACGGGGGAGAGAAGGCGATCCTCGTGGGCATCCTCCCCCTGGGTGCGGCGGAGGAGGAGCGCGAAACCTTCGATGAACTCCGGGCGCTGGCTTACACCGCGGGGATCTTCGTGGTAGGCCATATTCTCCAACGCCGGGCCCGTCCCGATCCGGCCACCTTCATCGGCAAGGGAAAGGCGGAAGAGCTCAGGACGTTGGCCGAGGCCTTAGGGGCCGACACCGCCCTCTTCAATGACGAGCTTTCCCCCGATCAGGCCCGCACCTTGGAGGAGATCACCGGGCTGAAGATCGTGGACCGCACCCAGCTTATCCTCGACATCTTCGCCCAGCGGGCGGGGACTAAGGAAGCGGAGCTCGCCGTAGAACTGGCCCAGCTCGAATACCTCCTCCCCCGTCTGCGGGGGTGGGGCAAAGCCCTTACTAACCCCGGCGGCGGAATCGGCACCATGGGCCCGGGGGAGACCAAGATGGAGATCGAACGCCGCAGGGTGAAACGCCGGATCCAGGCCATCCGCCGTGCCCTGCGGGAAGCGGACCGGGTCAGGGAGGTGCGGCGCAAGCGCCGCCGGGCCTCATCCATCCCCCAAGTGG